>NZ_JBOBDQ010000008.1:0-139182 GCF_050586565.1 Pseudomonas sp. WC1 | reverse complement strand
GCAGTCTGTGGGAGCTGGCTTGCCGGCGATGGGCCGCAACAAGAATAAAATCTGCTGGAGCCGGTCATGTCCGAACTGCGTCAAGAATGCTTGTGGGAACACATCACCCAGCCGACCGTTGCCGCCCAGGCCCTGGCCGGCGAGCACAAGGCCGATGTCTGCGTGATCGGTGGCGGCATCACCGGCCTGTCTGCGGCGATTCACCTGCTAGAGCAGGGCAAGACGGTGATCCTGCTGGAGGCCTGGAAGATCGGCCATGGCGGCTCCGGGCGCAACGTCGGTTTGGTCAACGCCGGCACCTGGATCCGCCCCGACGATGTCGAGGCCACCCTCGGGCACAAGCAGGGCGGACGCCTGAACAAGGTGCTCGGCGAGGCGCCGGGCGAAGTGTTCGGCATGATCGAACGATTAGGTATCGACTGCCAGGCCCGCCATCAGGGCACCCTGCACATGGCACACAATGCCACCGGCATCGCCGACCTTGAGGCCCGCCACCAGCAATGGGCCCGGCGCGGCGCCGACGTCGAGCTACTGACCGGCGCGCAATGCCAGGAGTACTGCGGTACCGACAAGATTTCCGCCGCGCTGCTCGACCGCCGCGCGGGTACCATCAACCCCATGGGATATACCCAGGGCCTCGCCGCTGCCGTGAGCCGGCTGGGCGGCAAGCTGTTCCAGCAGTCCGCGGTTGAAGGCCTGGAGCGCGACGGCGATGCCTGGCGGGTGAAAACGGCGCGCGGCGCGGTGCGCGCCGACAAGGTGGTGATCTCTACCGGTGCCTACACCGAAGGCGACTGGAGCAATTTGCAGAAGCACTTTTTCCGCGGCTACTACTACCAGGTCGCTTCCAAGCCGTTGCACGGCGCCGCCGCCGACCAGGTCCTGGCCCATGGGCAGGGTTCGTGGGACACCCGCACCGTGCTCAGCAGCATCCGCCGCGACGACCAGGGCCGGTTGCTGCTCGGCAGCCTTGGCCGAGTCGACAACAAGCCAGACTGGTTCGTGCGCAGCTGGGCCGACCGCATCCAGAGCCACTACTACCCGGCGTTGGGCAAGGTCGAATGGGAGATGCACTGGACTGGCTGCATCGATTTCACCCCGGACCACCTCATGCGCCTGTTCGAACCCGCGCCGGGGCTGGTGGCGGTGACCGGCTACAACGGTCGCGGCAACACCACCGGCACGGTGATCGGCCGGGCATTCGCCGAGTTCTTGCTCAAGGACGACCCGGACAGCCTGCCGATTCCCTTCTCGCCGATGAAGCCGGTGAGCGCGCCATCGTTGCGCACGGCGTTCTACGAGTCGGGGTTCTCGCTGTATCACGCCGGGCAGTGCCTGCGGGTGGTGCTGTAGTTCCTGTGCCGGCCTCATCGCTGGCAAGTCGCGGCGGCGAACCGCAGCTCCCACAGGCTTTTGCGCGTACCCTGTGGGAGCCGGCTTGCCGGCGATAGGGCCCGTGCGAGCGACGAAGCTCGGTCATTTGTGCAACCAGCTGAGGAAGCCACCCTTCTTCACCACCGCCGGCTTCTGCAACAACAGTGACTCGCGCTTCTGCCGCCGGAACCGCTGCAGTTTGGTCAGTGCCGACTTCACATCGCCGCTCTCGGCCAGGCAACCGCGCACCTG
The DNA here is from genome assembly GCF_050586565.1 of Pseudomonas sp. WC1. Classification (NCBI taxonomy): domain Bacteria; kingdom Pseudomonadati; phylum Pseudomonadota; class Gammaproteobacteria; order Pseudomonadales; family Pseudomonadaceae; genus Pseudomonas; species Pseudomonas sp. WC1. The sequence continues at coordinate 137,556 of NZ_JBOBDQ010000008.1, read as the reverse complement.
TTCCTTGTCGATGCGATACAGCATGCAGCCACTGAGGGCGCGAAACTCGACAGGCGAGGCCTCGTCATCCACCAGGCCCTCGAGCCCCAGCACCTCGCCAGGCCCCATGCGGCCACCTTCGATAAGCTGCTCGCCGTCGCGCACCGACGCCAGCACCACGCCGCGGCTGATCAGCAGCACATGTTCCGAGCGCTCGCCGATGTCGAGGATCACCTGGTCAGCGAGGTATTCCACCGTGGTCATGCGCTGGCTCAGGGCGTCGCGCTCTTCGTTGCTCAGCGAGCGGAACACCCGCACCTCGTCCAGCAGCTCGCGCTGGCGGCTGCGCACCGGGGCGCCCTGCTCGGAGTTCCAGGTCACGCCGCTGGCTTCAAGGTGGCGGTGGGCCAGGTCGAACAACTGGTTGCGCACTTCGGTCTTGCGCGACATCTCGGCGATGAAACCGCTGGCTTCGTACTCCACTGACTCAAGTGTCGAAGCCTTCACCGTGACCTTGGGCGCCGGCTTGTCCAGCAGGATGCTGGTGCCTTGCAGGCTCTTCTCCAGTGCATCGAACACCCGTTGCGGGCGCACCTTGGCCGGCACCACGACGCTGATCGACACCCCGTGCACTTCGGCCGGGCGGCTGAAGTTGAGGATCTTGGCCTTGGCCGCCACCGAGTTGGGGATCACGGCCAGGCTGCTGTTGCCAGTGATCAGGCGGGTGGCCCGCCAGTCGATATCAACCACCTTGCCCTCGGTACCGTCGATCGAGATCGAGTCGCCGATCTGGTAGGGCCGCGTGGTGTTCAGCACGATGCCCGAGAACACGTCGGCCAGCGTGCTCTGCAACGCAAGGCCGATGACGATGGCCATGACCCCTGAGGTGGCCAGCAGCCCCTTGACCGGCAGTTGCATCACATAGGCCGCCGCAGCCACCACCGCGGCGAGGAAGATCAACGCCCCGAGCACATCCTGCAGCAGGCGCCCGCCGTGGCTGCCGCGGGCCACCAGCAACTGGCCGAACACCACGGTCACCGTGCGCGCGCCGAACAGCCACCAGCCGATCGCCAGCACCGTGGCCATCAGGTTGCGTGACACGTCGTCGGCCCAGGGTGGCGGTTGCAGCGGGCTCATGCCGGCCGTCAGCAACACCGCGCTGAACAACAGGAAGATCACCAGCCGTGTGGCGATGCGCCAGACCCTGTGCTGCAGCGGGATCAACTGCCAGAGCAACACGTCGAGGAAGATCAGCAAGGTGCCGAGCAACAGCGGGTACGACTGGATGAACGCCAGCATGGTGGTCTCGGTGCGGGGGAGGGCTGTACGTAGTAATAGAGCAGCTTGAGGTGCCAGGCAATTGGGGCAACGCCGTCCCTGTGGGAGCCGCGGTTCGCCGCTGCGACTTGCCGGCGATGAGGCCGGTGCAGCCAATGCCGCTTCATCGTTCATAAAACAGAACGCTAAAGCCAAATTTCGCTATCTACCGCCACAAAGGTCCCGGTTTTAATCTTCTCCCATCAACGCGAAACACCCAACCCACTGAAGATCGAAACCCAAGGAGCACCGGCAATGAACAACTTCAAATACAACCGCCTGAACAAAGACGACGCCGCCGTACTGCTGGTCGACCACCAGGCCGGCCTGCTGTCCCTGGTCCGCGACATCGAGCCGGACCGCTTCAAGAACAACGTGCTGGCCCTGGCCGACCTGGCCAAGTACTTCAACCTGCCGACCATCCTCACCACCAGCTTCGAGCAAGGCCCCAACGGCCCGCTGGTGCCGGAGCTCAAAGAGCTGTTCCCGGATGCCCCGTACATTGCCCGCCCCGGCCAGATCAACGCCTGGGACAACGAAGATTTCGTCAAGGCAGTGAAGGCCACTGGCAAGAAGCAGCTGATCATTGCTGGCGTGGTGACCGAAGTGTGCGTGGCCTTCCCGGCCCTGGCGGCCCTTGAAGAAGAGTTCGATGTGTTCGTGGTCACCGACGCCTCCGGCACCTTCAACGAAATGACCCGCGACGCCGCCCACGACCGCATGAGCCAGGCCGGTGCCCAGCTGATGACCTGGTTCGGCGTGGCCTGTGAGCTGCACCGCGACTGGCGCAACGACGTCGAAGGGCTGGCGGCGCTGTTCTCCAACCACATCCCTGATTACCGCAACCTGATCACCAGCTACAACGCCCTGACCGCCGGCAAGTAAGTTGCCGACAGCCTGGCACCCTCGAGGTGCCAGGCAAGGCAGCACACTCATCCAATCCAGCGCTCGTCTGCCGTTGCACAGTGGTTACAGGCCAGCTCACCTCCAGGGAATGTCAGCGATGAACACCGCAGCCGAAGGCAACCGCAGCGTCGTCACGCTTGTGATCCAGCACAAGGTCCGTGCCCAGGCGCTGGCGCACTACGAAACCTGGCTCAAGCGTGCCGTGACCACCGCTCGCCAACAGCCCGGTCATCTGGACGTCAATGTCATCCGCCCGGACGACGGCGGCCGCCACTTCACCACCGTGGTGCGCTTCGCCGACGCCGGCCTGCTGCAGGCCTGGGTCAACTCTGCCGAGCGCCAGGCGTTGATCAGTGAAGTGCTGCCATTGTTGGAAGACGGCGATCAGACCCAGGTGCACGATGACCCGGAGTTCTGGTTCACCCCGCCCAGCGTCGGCGCCGCGCAACCGCCGCGCTGGAAGCAGGCTTTGCTGACCTACCTGGTGATCTGCCCGATGACCCTGGTCATTCCGCAATTACTGGCGCCGCTGTTTGCCCGCTATCCGCTGTTGGGTGGCCAGATCACCGGCAACTTGATCACCAACCTGTTCGTCATCCTGCCCGTGGTGTTCTACATCATGCCCTGGGTGACGCGCCGCTGTGCCGGCTGGCTGCGCCGCTGAGCGCCAGCCGTGATCCATTGCTAGCCTTCAACCGCCTGCCGATCACCCATCCGGACGGAAAGCACCATGAGCCAGGACCCTACCGACCAGAGTCGCCGCAAGTTCCTCGCCACCAGCACTGTACTCGGTGCCGCCGGTGCGCTGTGGAGCGCATTGCCGTTCACCGATTCCGCCCATGCCGCCCTTTCAGGAGATCCCATGTCCGCCGACCTCATCTTGTTCAATGGCAAGCTGCACACCGTTGACCGCGAGAAGCCCACCGCCAGTGCCGTTGCCATCAAGGACGGCAAGTTCCTCGCCGTGGGCAGCGACGCCGAAGCCATGGCCCACAAGGGCACCGCCACGCAGATCATCGATCTCAAGCAGCGCACGGTGATTCCGGGCCTGAACGACTCGCACCTGCACCTGATCCGCGGCGGCCTGAACTACAACCTCGAACTGCGCTGGGAAGGTGTGCCATCGCTGGCCGACGCCCTGCGCATGCTCAAGGACCAGGCCGAACGCACGCCGAGCCCGCAGTGGGTGCGCGTGGTCGGCGGCTGGAACGAATTCCAGTTCGCCGAAAAGCGCATGCCCACCTTGCAAGAGATCAACCAGGCCGCGCCGGACACCCCGGTGTTCCTGCTGCACCTGTACGATCGCGCCTTGCTCAACCGCGCCGCGCTCAAGGCCGTGGGCTACACCAAGGACACGCCGAATCCGCCGGGTGGCGAGATCCAGCGTGACAAGTTCGGCAACCCCACCGGCATGCTCATCGCCCGGCCCAATGCCACGATCCTCTACGCCACCCTGGCCAAGGGGCCGAAGCTGCCATTGGAGTACCAGGTCAACTCCACACGTCAGTTCATGCGCGAGCTCAACCGCCTGGGCCTGACCAGCGCCATCGATGCCGGCGGCGGCTACCAGAACTACCCGGACGACTACCAGGTGATCCAGGAGCTGGCCGACAACGACCAGCTGACCGTGCGCATTGCCTACAACCTGTTCACCCAGAAACCCAAGGAAGAGCTCACCGACTTCAAGAACTGGACGCAGAAGGTCAAGCCGGGCGACGGCAGCGACTTCTTCCGCCACAACGGTGCCGGCGAGATGCTGGTGTTCTCCGCCGCCGACTTCGAGGACTTCCTCGAACCGCGCCCGGACCTGCCGCAAACCATGGAGCAGGAGCTGGAACCGGTGGTGCGCCATCTGGTCGAGCAGCGCTGGCCGTTCCGCCTGCACGCCACCTACGACGAGTCGATCTCGCGCATGCTCGACGTGTTCGAGAAGGTCAACCGCGACATTCCGTTCAACGGCCTGCCATGGTTTTTCGACCATGCCGAGACCATCACCCCGCAGAATATCGAGCGGGTGCGGGCACTGGGCGGGGGCATTGCGATCCAGGACCGCATGGCCTTCCAGGGTGAATACTTCGTCGACCGCTACGGCGCCAAGGCCGCCGAGCACACCCCGCCGATCAAGCGCATGCTCGACATGGGCGTGCCGGTGGGGGCCGGTACCGACGCGACACGGGTGTCCAGCTACAACCCGTGGACGTCGCTGTACTGGATGGTCAGCGGCAAGACCGTTGGTGGCTTGGAGCTGTACCCGGAGGGCTTGAGCCGCGAGACCGCGCTGCAGCTGTTCACTCACGGCAGCGCCTGGTTCTCCAGCGAGCAGGGCAAGAAGGGGCAGATCAAGGTCGGTCAGCTGGCGGACCTGGCGGCGCTGTCGCTGGACTTCTTCAGCGTCGATGAAGAGGCGATCAAGGGCATCGAGTCGGTGCTGACCGTTGTCGACGGCAAGGTGGTGTACGGCGCCGCCGAGTTCGACAAGCTGGGCCCGGCGCAGGTGCCGGTGTTGCCCGAGTGGTCGCCGGTGGCCAAGGTGCCGGGGCACTGGCGCGCCGGTGCGCCGATGGCGGCGGCGCTGCACCAGTGCGTCGGGCCGTGCGGGGTGCATGCCCACAGCCATGAGAAGGCGCGGCATTCCAGTGTGCCGGTAAGTGATTACCAGGGCTTCTGGGGGGCGCTGGGCTGTTCCTGCTTCGCGTTCTGAGGGTGGCCCGCTCCTGCGCAGGACGTGGGAGCGGCGGTGTGGCGTCCCGATGTGCCACGCGATGGGACGCTACGCCATGTCGCTGAAGGCGAATTCCTCCGCCAGATGATCGATCAACGACCGCACCGACGGCAGCAGTCCGCGCCGCGACGGGAAGATCGCATGTACGATGCCGCATCGCGGATGCCAGTCCGGCAGCATCTCAACCAGGCGTCCCGCCGCCAGGTCCTCGCGCACCGCCACCCTGGGCAGGTGCGCGATCCCCACGCCCGCCACCACGAAGTGTCGCAAGGCAAACAGATCATCGGTGACCATCCGCGGCGTGTGCGGGATCACCAGGCTGCGGCTCATGTCCTCGCCCTGGAACAGCTCCCACTGGTACTCACGCTGGGCGCTGCCCCAATGGACGCTGGGCAGCTCACTGAGCTGCTGCGGGTCGAAGCCTTCGGCAAGCTGTTCGAGAAACGACGGATGCCCGACCAGGCACTGGGTGCTGTTGCTCAGCACCTTCATCACCATGTCGGTGTTCTCCAGCGGCGGGAAGCGCACCCGCAGCGCCAAGTCGAAGCCCTCGTGCAGCAGGTCGACGCGGCGGTTGGTGCTCTCGATGAACAGCTCCACCTGCGGGTACTTGAGCATGTAGCGGGTGAGCATCGGACCGACCCAGGAGTTGAGCAGGGTGGTCGGACAGCTGATGCGCACCAGCCCACGCGGCTCGCTGCGGTTGCGCTCGATGATCTCGGCGGCGCCCTCGGCCTCGACGCGCATGGCCAGGCAACGGTTGTAGTAGGCCTGGCCGATCTCGGTCAGCGAGCAATGTCGGCTGGTACGGTGCAGCAGGCGCACGCCGAGGCGCTCCTCGAGGTCGGCGATGCGCCGGCTGAGCTTGGACTTGGGCATGTCCAGCGCCCGCCCGGCCGGGGCAAAGCCACCGTGCTCGACCACCTGGGTGAAGTAGTAGAGGGAGTTGAGGTCTTCCAAGGGGCGATCTCCGCAGCGCGCCGGGGTAGTGGGGCGCAGTCTACCGGGCGGTGATGGCCTTCATCCAACTCCCTTGAAGGCAATGTCGCTCAGGGCGACTCGATACCCTCCAGCATCGCCTCGGTCAGGCCCTCGGCCATCTCGATCCCATGCAGGCTGGCCCACAGCAGGCTCCTGCCGGTTTCATCCATATGGTCCAGCGCCTTGTAGCCAACGTTGTAGGCGCTGCGCAGGTACTCGGCGACATGCACCAAGGCGTCGTGGGCGTTGATATTGGGGTTGACCGCAAACAGCGGTGGGTGGCCGGCGTCGCATTTGCCGAAGGCGTGGTGACGGGTGTCGGGAAGGGGTGGGTCGGGGATGATCTTTTTCATTGCAGATTCCTTCTTCAGGTTTGACTGCAACCGTCCGTTTCCACGCAGAGGGCGGCAGTTGTACACGGGGTGGAAATCCGGAAAGAAGGTCACCCGGTAGGCCAGAGGCCTCCCGCATACAACTGCCATTACGGCACCTTCTCAGGACTACCGGGTTTCCACGCCCGATCGCTGAACCGACAGCGACCCAGTCAGCCTAGAGGGCATGATTTCCCCGGACAATCAGAAGGGGATCGACAGACTTTGTAGGGTATTTCCTTAGGCGTAGGTTGCCCAGCGAGAAAATTCTTCAGGAGCTGTGGGAGTTATCTGGTGATATTGAGTGCGCGCGGTTTTCACCGGTGATCTTGAGTAATGGCCACCAGGTGTAAGCCTGTAGGTCTATGGCGCTCGATCTCATGGGCGAAACAACCCTCGAGACATGCACATGAGGCCCTCAATCCTCATCCGACGCAAACAACCGCTCCAGCTCCACCCGCGCTTCCTTGGCCGTCTGCATCACTTTGGCCCGGTCGTCGCGGACCTGCCCCTGGGCCTCCAGCACCTGTTCGTCATGCTCGGTGAAGCGGGCGATGCGGTCTGTCGCCTGCGCTTCGGTGAGCCCCAGCCCGACCAGCGCGCGGCGGCTCATCTCCAGGCTGGAATAGAACGTCTCGCGGATCGGGTCGGCGCCCACGTCCATCAGCTTGTGCACATGCTGACGGTTACGTGCCCGGGCGATCACCTTCAGGTGCGGGTACAGGCGCTTGGCCCGCTCCGCGGTGTGAATGGCCACCTCGGGGTCGTCGATGGTGATGATGAAGTACTCGGCCTCGCCAACCTTGGCCGCGTGCAGCACTTCGGGGCGCAGTGGGTCGCCATAGAACACCGGCACCTGTTCGAACATGCGGGTCATCTCGATGGCGTCCACCGAGGTCTCCAGGGCTATGAACGGGATCTTCTGCGCCCGCAAGATGCGCGCGACGATCTGGCCCATGCGGCCCATGCCGGCGATCACCACGCGCGGGGTGCCAGCGTCGATGGCCTTGTACTGCTCGGGCACCTCGCGGGCAGGCTGCGGGCGCTTGAGGGCGCGGGCGCAGCCGAGCATCAGCAGCGGCGTTAGGGCCATCGACAGGGTGATGGTCATCAGCAGCAGGTCGTAGGTCTGAGTGTCGAACAGGCCCTGGTCCTTGCCCAGCTTGAACACCACGAAGGCGAACTCGCCGCCGGCAGCCAGCACCATTCCCAGGCGCAGGGCGCTGGCGCTGTTCAGGCCACCGGCCAGGCGGCCGACGCCGATCAGCAACGCAAGCTTCACGCCGATCAACAACAGGGTCAGGCCCAGCAGCAACAGCGGTATTTCCAGCAGCAGGCGCAGGTTGGCGCCCATGCCGACGCTGATGAAGAACAGGCCCAGCAGCAGGCCTTTGAACGGTTCGATCTGCGATTCCAGCTCATGGCGGTATTCGGAGTCAGCCAGCAGCAGGCCGGCGAGGAAGGCGCCCAGGGCCATGGACACGCCGGCCTCTTCCATCAACCAGGCGGTGCCGATCACCACCAGCAGCGCGGTGGCGGTGGACACTTCCGGCAAACCAGTGCGGGCGACGATACGGAACAACGGGCGCAGCAGGTAGCGGCCGCCGACGATGACGATGGCGATGCTGGCGAACACCTTCAGGCCATGTTCGAGGCTGTCGCCGTGGCTGGTGTCGGGGCCACTGGCGGCCAGCAGCGGCACCAGGGCGATCAACGGGATGGCGGCGATGTCCTGGAACAGCAGGATGGCGAAGGCCAGCCGACCGTGGGGTGCATTGAGCTGCTTGCTTTCGGCCAGGCTCTGAAGGCCCAGAGCGGTGGATGACAGGGCCAAACCAAGGCCGAGCACGATGGCTGCGGGGAGCGTCTGGCTGAAGCCGAACAGGGCGATTGCGCCGAGTACCGCGCCGGTCAGGAACACTTGCGCGGTGCCGACGCCGAACACCGATTTGCGCATCAGCCACAAGCGTCGTGGTGAAAGCTCCAGGCCGATGATGAACAGCAGCAAAACCACGCCCAGCTCGGAGATGTGCGCAACGCTCTCGGTATCGCGGATCAGCCCCAGGGCCTGCGGACCGATGGCCACGCCAGCCAGCAGGTAGCCGAGCACGGCGCCCAGTTGCAGGCGCTTGGCCAGCGGCACGGCGACCACGGCGGCGAGGAGGAAGATGACGGCGGTTTGTAAAAGGCTGCCTTCGTGTGGCATTGCTCGGACTCCTTGAACTGCGTGCGGCAGCGCTTGATGCAACAGCTTATGCCATCAATGAAAGAGGCGGGCATTTTCGGGCGGGGAGGGAAATAGGACAATCCTTGGGTTACAGGAAGCAGCGTTCTGAAAGTAGGACCTTTGCTGAATCCATCGCGGGGCAAGTCGGGCCGCCGCATCGCCGCTCCCACGAAGGTCTTATACCTTGCGTGGGAGCGGGCTTGCCCCGCGATGGTGATCGGCCACTTATTGCAGATGGTTTTTCAAGGCCTGTGCCGCCTGGTCCATGGCACTGCGCACACTGGGCACGGTGCTCAGCACGTTGAGCAGGCCATAGTCATGGATCATGCCGTTATAGCGCACGGCGGTCACCGGTACCCCGGCAGCGTCCAGCTTGCGGGCGTAAGCCTCGCCTTCGTCACGCAGCACGTCCATTTCGGCGGTCTGCACCAGCGCTGGCGGCAGGCCTTTCAACTGCTCCAGGCTGGCGCGCAGTGGCGAGGCGTGGATGTCGTCGCGTTGGCGCGGGTCGGTGGTGTAGCTGTTCCAGAACCACTGCATCATGTTTCGGGTCAGGAAGTGGCCTTCGGCGAACTGGTTGTAGGACGCATTGTTGAAGTTGGCGTCGGTCACCGGCCACAGCAGGGCCTGGAAACGCAGCTTCGGTGTGCCGGCCTCCTTGGCCTTGAGTGCCACCACCGCAGCCATGTTGCCGCCGACGCTGTTGCCGGCTACCGCCAGGCGGCTACCGTCAACACCGATCTCCTTGCCGTGCTCGGCGACCCAGCGGGTGGCGGCGTAGGCCTGGTTGATCGCGGTGGGGTACTTCGCTTCCGGTGACGGCGTGTAGTCGACGTAGACCGCCGCAGCACCGGATCCCACCACCAGGTCACGGATCAGGCGTTCGTGGGTGGGGTAGTCGCCCAGCACCCAGCCGCCGCCGTGGAAGAACATGAACACTGGCAGTTCGCCCTTGGACCCTTCGGGCCGCACCACGCGGATTTCCAGCGGCTGGCCGTCGGCCTGGATGGTCCGGCGTTCGACGCGGATCCCCGACACATCGACCTTCACCCCGGCCTGGGCACCGCTCAGCACCGCACGGGCATCCTTGGGCGCGAGCGTCTCCAGCGGCTTGCCGCCACCGGCGGCCAGGGCGTCGAGGAAGCCCTGGGTGGTGTGCTCGACGCCAGGGCTGCCGGCGAAGGCGTTGTTCACGGCAAGGGCCAGCAGGCCGGCGGTCAGGGTGTGGGACAGTTTCATGTTCTAGCTCCTTTGGCGGGCGAGCCGCGGCTCAGTTCTGGTTGGCGAGGACGGTGGGTTGCACGTAGCTCACGGCGCGCAGCTGGCCGCTACTGTCGCGGTAGGTCAGGGTGGCGGTGTTGGTCTGGCCTTGGGCGCTGGCGGGTGCATCGACGCTGACGACCTTGGCGATGTCCAGGTCCATGCCGTAGCGGTACGGGGTGGCTTCGCTGGCGAAGCTGCTGACGCTGGTGCCGAGGGCCAGGGTGGTGACGGTGACGGCGAAGGCTTTGCGAAGGGTCATGATCGTTCTCCGGGTTCTGCTAAGTGGGGATGGCGACTGCTTTCTGCTTGAGATGAATGATGCGCGCAAATATTTAGTGCGCAAAATATATTTCCGCTATGAGACCGATTGAGTGGATCTGTCGAAGGGGCTCAGCCGCGCGGAAACCCGCCGTAAATGATCAGGCGCTGGGCCGGTACTGCAGCGCCTCCGCCAGGTGCGACCTGGCGATGGATTGCGCCCCCTCCAGGTCCGCCAGGGTGCGGGCCACCTTCAACAGTCGGTGCGCTGCCCGCAACGACAACGTCAACCGTTCGCAGGCCTGCTCCAGCCAGGCCTGGTCGACCGGCTCCAGCGGGCAGTGCCGGCGCAGCCCCTTGAGGTCGAGGAAGGCGTTGGCGCAGCCCTGCCGGCGCTGCTGCAGCTCCCGTGCCTCGGCCACCCGCTGGCCAACACTGGCGCTGGTTTCGCCGCTGGGCTGGTGGGTCAGCACGGTACTTTCCCGGGCCACCGTCAGGTGTAGGTCGATGCGGTCGAGCAGGGGGCCGGACAGCTTGTTGCGGTAGCGCTGGATCTGCTCGCTGCTGCAGCGACAGCGGCCGGTGGGGTCACCCAGGTAGCCGCAGGGGCAAGGGTTCATGGCCGCCACCAGCTGAAAGCGCGCCGGGAAGCGCACCCGGTCCTTGGCCCGGGCCACCACGATCTCGCCCGACTCCAGCGGCTCGCGCAGTACCTCCAGCACGCGTCGTTCGAACTCGGGCAGCTCGTCGAGAAACAACACGCCGTGGTGCGCCAGGGTGATCTCGCCGGGTTGCGGTCGGCTGCCACCGCCTACCAGTGCCGGGCCAGAGGCTGAATGGTGGGGGTGGCGAAACGGCCGCTGTGGCCAGCAATCGAGCGGGGCATGGCCGCTGACCGAGCGAATCGCCGCCACCTCCAGCGCCTCGCGCTCGTCCAGCGGTGGCAGCAGCCCGGGCAGGCGGCTGGCGAGCAGGGTCTTGCCGGTGCCCGGCGGGCCGGAGAACAGCAGGTTGTGCGCGCCGGCTGCGGCGACCAGCAGCGCCCGCTTGGCAGCGATCTGGCCTTGTACTTCGCTGAGGTCCGGGTAGGGGCGTTGCTCCAGCAATAGGCCATTCGCGGCATAGGGTGACAATGCCGGTTGCGCATTCAGGTGGGCCACCAGTTCCCGCAGATGCCCCACCGCGTACACCACCAGGCCGCTGGCCAGGCTCGCCTCTTCGGCGTTTTCCCTGGGGACCACCAGCGCTCGACCCGCGTCTCGCGCCGCCAGTGCCGCAGGCAGTACGCCCTGTACCGGGCGCAAAGTACCCGACAGCGCCAGTTCGCCCAGGCATTCGATGCTGTCGAGGGCGGCAACCGGTACCTGGCCATTGGCGGCCAGGATGCCCAGGGCGATGGCCAGGTCGTAGCGGCCACCGTCCTTGGGTAGATCGGCCGGGGCGAGGCTCTGGGTGATGCGCCGGGCCGGGTAGTCCAGGCCGGAGTTGACGATGGCACTGCGGACCCGGTCCTTGCTTTCCTTGACCGTGGTCTCCGGCAGACCGACCAAGGTGAGCGTGGGCAGACCGTTGGCCAAGTGGGTTTCGACGCTGACAGCCGGTGCCTGTACCCCGACCTGGGCGCGGCTGTGGACGAGGGCTAGGGACATGGGCACTCCGTGTTTGCAGGTGATGGCCGCGTCCTGCGGCCTGGCAAAGCTTAGTGGCGCTCCTGTGCAGGTGGACGAGAAGAGTGCGTCGAATTTTGTCCGGCCTGGCATCCAGGACTGTGGGCGCCTGCCGTCCGGGGCTGCCTGCCACAGATCACGGGAATCCCCGAACCCCGCGCCCGCGCCAGCAGTTCCTCGGTATCGTCGCCGCCCGGCAGCGCCAGCACCAGGTCGGGCCGGCTGTCGCGCAGCATGAAGACGTTGCGCAGGCGCTCGGCCAACTTGCCGTGCAGCTGCCAGTTGGGCGGGTAGCGCACGATGTCGGCGCCCTGCTCCCGGGCCCAGCCTTCGATTTCGCCGCCCAGGTGCTGGCTGCCGCCGTGGATCAGCACCCGGATCGGTTGTTGGCGCTGGAGGGCGTCCAGCGCCTGGCGGCAGCGTTGGCTGTCGGCGTAGTTGCGCCCCGCGCAGATCAGTACGCGCATGCCCACCCCCTCAGAACCACTGGCCGAAGCGGCGGATGTACAGGGTCTTCATGCCCTGGGCCACCAGGCAGTAGCCCAGCAGGGTGGCGGCCAGCCACGGGAAGTATTCCCACGGCAGGGGCACCAGCCCGACCATCGCCCCCAGCGGCGAGAACGGGATGTAGATGCCCAGGCACATCACCAGGCCGGTGGCCAGGATCACCGGCAGCGCCGCGGTGCTCTGGAAGAATGGCACCTTGCGGGTGCGCAGCATGTGCACCACCAGCGTTTGCGACAGCAACCCCTCGATGAACCAGCCGGACTGGAACAACGCCTGCATTTCCACGCTGTTTGCGGCGAACACGTACCACATCAGCGCAAACGTGGTGATGTCGAAGATCGACGAAGTGGGGCCGATCCACAGCATGAAACGGCCGATGTTGCGGGCATCCCACTTGCGTGGTTCGCGCAGGAACTCCTTGTCCATGCGATCCCACGGCAGCGACAGCTGGGAGAAGTCGTACATCAGGTTCTGCAACAGCAGGTGGATCGCCAGCATCGGCATGAACGGGATGAACGCGCTGGCCACCAGCACCGAGAACACGTTGCCGAAGTTCGAGCTGGCGGTCATGCACAGGTACTTCATGATGTTGCCGAAGGTTTCGCGGCCCTTGAGCACGCCTTCCTCCAGCACCATCAGGCTCTTTTCCAGGAGGATGATATCGGCCGATTCCTTGGCGATATCGGTGCCGCTGTCCACCGAGATGCCCACGTCGGCATCGCGCAACGCCGGGGCGTCGTTGATGCCGTCACCGAGGAAACCCACGGTGTGGCCGTTGGCCTGCAGCGCCTTGAGCACCCGCGACTTCTGCAGTGGGGTGAGCTTGGCGAAAACCGTGCGCTCTTCGACCAGGGCCTTGAGCTGGATGTCGTCCAGGCGTTCGATGTCCTGGCCGAGCAGCGGCTGGCCGGGCTCCAGGCCGACTTCGCGGCAGACCTTGCAGGTGACCACCGGGTTGTCGCCGGTCAGCACCTTCACTTTCACGCCCATCTCGCGCAGGGCGGCGATGGCTGGGCCTGCGGTCTCCTTGGGCGGGTCGAGGAAGGTCAGGAAGCCACGGATCACCAGCTCGCGTTCGTCATCGGTGTGGTACTGAGGCTTGCCGTCGGAGGCCGGGATGTCACGGGTGCCGACCAGCAGCACGCGGAAACCCTCCTGGTTGTAGCTGCTGGCGGTGGCCAGCAGTTGCTGGCGTCGCCCGGCATCCAGAGTGACACGCTGGCCGCCTTCTTCCATATGGGTGGCGATGGCCAGCATTTCCTCGACGGCGCCCTTGCTCACCAGCAGGTGATCGCCCAGGGCATCCTTGACGATCACCGACAGGCGACGGCGGATGAAGTCGAAGGGCAACTCGTCGACCTTGGCGTAGGCATAGGGTGGCTGGAAGCGCTGGTCTTCGCCAGCAAAGCGCAGCACGGCCTGGTCCATCAGGTTCTTCACGCCGCTCTGGTGATGGCTGTTTAGCCAAGCCAGCTCCAGCAGGTGCGGGGCCACCTGGCCACTGGGGTCGACATGGTGTTCGAGGATGATGCGATCCTGGGTCAAGGTACCGGTCTTGTCGGTGCACAGCACATCCATCGAGCCGAAGTTCTGGATGGCGTTCAGCCGCTTGACCACCACCTTGCGCCGGGCCATGGCCACGGCGCCCTTGGCCAGGTTGGCGCTGACGATCATCGGCAGCATCTCCGGGGTCAGGCCCACGGCCACGGCCAGCGCGAACAGGAAGGCATCGCTCCAGTCGCCCTTGACCACGCCGTTGAGCATGAACACCACCGGCACCATCACCAGCATGAAACGGATCAACAGCCGGCTGACGCTGTTCACGCCACGGTCGAAGGCGGTCTGGCTACGCGAGCCGACGATGGCCTTGGCCAGCGAGCCGAAATATGTGCGCTTGCCGGTGGCCACCACCACGGCGCGGGCGCGGCCGCTGACCACGTTGGTCCCCATGAAGCCGATGTTGGGCAGATCCAGCAGGCCGCTTTCATCGTTGGCGCTGTCGGCGGCGGACTTCTGCGCGACGTGGCCGAGGGTGTCGTACTTCTCCACCGGCAGCGCTTCGCCGGTCAGCACCGCTTGGCTGATGAACAGGTCGCGGGACTCGATCAGGCGGATATCGGCGGGGATCATGTCGCCGGCGGCCAGTTGCACGATATCGCCGGCCACCAGTTCGTTCATGGGCACTTCGCGCAGGCGCGCTGGCTGGTCGTGGCGCTCGCGGCGCAGCACGGTGGCGGTGGTACGGACCATGGCCTTGAGGGCGTCGGCGGCCCTGCCCGAGCGGTACTCCTGCCAGAAGCGCAGCAGGCTGCTGAGGCTGACCATGGTCATGATGATGATGACCTTGGTCAGGTCCGCTTCTTCCAGGTCGCCTGAGCGTACCGGCAGCCAGTAGTCGGTGACGAAGCTGATGCCGGCGAGGGTGAGCAGCACGTAGATAAAGGGGTTGTGCAAGGCCTTGAGCAATTGCACCAGGGCCGGTTGCGGCTTGTCATGGGCGACTTGGTTGGCGCCGTCGCGCTGCAGGCGCTTGGCGGCTTCGTGCTCGGTCAGGCCCAGTTCGCTGGCGTCGAGGTTGGCCAGGGTCACGGCCAGGCCGTTGCGTGCCTCGCGGGCGGCGCGCATGGACAGGCGGGTGTCTTCGCCGGCTTTGCTGCGGGTGTTGCGGTCTTTTACGGTCATTTGGCTGTGCTCCTGCCGCAGGAGGCGGCACGACACACAGTCGACTCACGGTGGGGAAGGTGAGTAAACGTGTCCCGTGTCGCAATGATTCAAACAATGAAAAACGTGGTTTTTCCGACATTTACGTGTTCGCTGGCGAATGCCGGAAATAAGATCGGCAGCGAACTTTCTACTGGCTGATTCCATGGTCGGTTAATCCCATCTGTTAAATGGCGGGCAATAGAGTTCCAAAGAACTTTAATTACTTAAAGTTCGGAAGTTTCTGACGATTTAAATGGCGTCAGTTCAGCGAACAGACAGCATCGCGCGCGTCACTGCAGGCAGCAACGGGCACGCTATCGACTGGGCGGTTTCAGGGGCGAGGACAAGCCCCAGTCGCGGACAGGACGGTACGGGGCCTTGTGCGCAAAGGCGCGCAGGCGAGGGGTAGCGATATCAAGGTTCATGAGCTTGCCTCCGACCGGGCGGGCACCCGGGGCGGCAAGCTACGGCGGAGCATCAGGCTCTGGCGCGGCTTGCCCGACCTAGGGGCGGGCCCGGAGTTCCGGTTCAAGTGCCTGGCGGCCAGGAGCTGCCAGACAGCGACTAGATACTGTGTCCATTGGATTCTTCGTGAGTTGAAATAAAGGCCCGTTTTTCGGGGCGGGTGAACTTTATGCAAAGCATAGCGAGGAAGTCAACCAGGAAGACGTAACTTAAACAAGTTTCATCTGCTGGGAGGGAAATTAATGCAGTGTGCGGCGCGATTACCATCGCGTGGTAATCCCGCTTCTACCTGGGCAAGGTAGAAAGCGGGCATTCATTCAAGGCTTGGCACCCAGGATGATGTGCGAGGCCTTGATCAGCGCGGTGGCCTTCACACCCGGCTTCAGGCCAAGTTCCTGCACCGCTTCGCGGGTGACGATGGCATACACCTCGGTGCCGCCGGAAAGCTTCAGCACCACCTCGGCATTCACCGCGCCGTCACCGACTCGCAACACTTCGCCTTCGAGGCTGTTGCGCGCCGACAGCCTGTAGCCGTCGGCATCGGTCATCAGCACCACCCACGGCGCCTTGACCAGGGCCACGGCCTGTTTACCGACGTTGATACTGAGGTTGTGCAGGCTGGCCATGGTGACCACCGCGACCAGTTTCTCGCCGCCACCGAGAGTCAGCTCGACCTCGGCATTCACCGCGCCAGGCTGGACGGCGCTGACGGTACCTTCAAAGACATTACGGGCACTGACTTTCATGGCAAGCACTCCCTGTATCGATCGTTATTCTTTGGCGGACGGCGCCATCCTGGCTTCCAGCTCGGCGAATTGCTGCTCGAGGGCTTCGAGGCGGGCGCGTGTACGGGCGAGCACCACCATCTGGCTGTCGAATTCCTCGCGGCTGACCAGGTCGAGTTTGCTGAAGGCCCCCTGCATCAGCACCTTGAACTGGCTCTCCAGTTCGGCACGGGGCGCGGCGGTGTCGCCGCTGAACAGGCGCGAGGCCTGGTCGCTCAGGGCATCGAGGAAGGCTTTGGGCGCGAGCATGTCTGGTATCCGCTGATCACTGAAAGTGCCGCAGTGTAGCACGCCGCTTTTGCCCGCTTGCCCTGCACGCTTTTCGCGCAGGGCGGCCAAAGGTCGCGCACCGATTTTGTGCGCTTTTTCGCTGCTGGCAACTGGCCAATCCCTACCGATTCACGCAACTCCCTGTTTTCCCGATCGTTGTTCGAACTGGCAAGGTTTCTGCAAAGACCCGAGTGAGCCATGCACTGATGCAGTCCCTTGTGACCAGGCAGTGCGCAGGCGGAGCCGCAAGGTCCTTCGTCACAGGTGGATCGTGTGTCGGCGGGGAGAATGGAGCCGACGACGCGTTACAAAGCCAGGCGCTGCGCTTAGACTTGAGACGGGTTTGTTTTCCTGGGGCAAGTCCATCAAATCGGGAGAGAGTTTCATGAAGCTAGTCACTGCCATCATCAAGCCGTTCAAGCTGGACGACGTGCGCGAGTCGCTGTCGGAAATCGGCGTGCAGGGCATCACCGTGACCGAGGTCAAAGGTTTCGGCCGGCAGAAGGGTCACACCGAGCTGTATCGCGGCGCTGAATACGTGGTCGATTTCCTGCCCAAGGTGAAGATCGATGTTGCCATCGACGACAAGGACCTCGATCGGGTGATCGAAGCCATCACCAAGGCAGCCAACACCGGCAAGATCGGCGACGGCAAGATCTTCGTGGTCAATCTGGAGCAGGCGATCCGCATCCGTACCGGCGAAACCGATACCGACGCGATCTAAGCGCCAAGCAAAGCCTCACCAAACCCAACGCCCCAGGAGAAAACAACATGACTCTGCGCAAGATCGCAGGGCTAGGAGCCCTATTGTCCCTCGTAATGCCAGGGCTGGCCCTGGCCGAGGAAACTGCCGCCCCTGTGCTGAACTCCGGCGACACTGCCTGGATGCTCACTTCGACGGCACTGGTCCTGTTCATGACCATCCCGGGCCTGGCCCTGTTCTACGGCGGCATGGTGCGCTCGAAGAACGTGCTGTCGGTGATGATGCAGTGCTTTGCCATCACCGGCCTGATCAGCATCCTCTGGGTCATCTACGGCTACAGCCTGGCTTTCGATACCGCCGGTATGGAAAAGGGCGTGCTCAATTTCAACTCCTTCATCGGTGGCTTCTCCAAGGCCTTCCTCAGCGGCGTCACGCCGTCGGGCCTGACCTCGGCTACCGCGTTGTTCCCCGAGGCGGTATTCATCACCTTCCAGATGACTTTCGCCATCATCACCCCGGCGCTGATCGTCGGTGCCTTCGCAGAACGCATGAAGTTCTCGGCCATGCTGATTTTCATGGGTGTGTGGTTCACCCTGGTCTACGCGCCGATCGCGCACATGGTCTGGAGTGGTGACGGCGCGCTGATGTGGGACTGGGGCGTGCTGGACTTCGCGGGCGGCACCGTGGTGCACATCAATGCCGGTATCGCCGGCCTGGTCTGCTGCCTGGTGCTGGGCAAGCGCAAGGGCTACCCGACTACGCCGATGGCTCCGCACAACTTGGGCTACACGTTGATGGGTGCGGCCATGCTGTGGATCGGCTGGTTCGGCTTCAACGCAGGTTCCGCTGCGGCGGCCAACGGTACCGCTGGCATGGCCATGCTGGTGACCCAGATCGCTACCGCCGCCGCCGCCTTGGGCTGGATGTTCGCCGAGTGGGTTTTCCACGGTAAACCGAGCGCACTGGGCATTGCTTCGGGCGTGGTCGCCGGTCTGGTCGCCATCACCCCTGCCGCGGGTACCGTCGGCCCGATGGGCGCCCTGGTGATCGGCCTGGTGTCCGGCGTGGTCTGCTACTTCTGCGCCACCAGCCTCAAGCGCAAGCTGGGTTATGACGACTCCCTCGACGCCTTCGGCGTGCACGGTATCGGCGGCATCATCGGCGCCCTGCTCACCGGTGTGTTCGCGGCACCTGCCCTGGGCGGTTTCGGCGCGGTCACCGATATCGCCGCGCAGTTCTGGATCCAGGCCAAGGGCGTGATCTTCACCGTGGTCTACACCGCCATCGTCACCTACGTGATTCTCAAGGTCCTGGACCTGGTGATGGGCCTGCGGGTCAGCGAAGAAGAAGAGTCGGTCGGCCTCGACCTGGCTCAGCACAACGAGCGCGGCTACAACCTGTAACCGCCACGCTGGAAAACTTGCCCGGCTCGCCGGGCATTTTTTTTGCCTGTAGTTTGCCGATTCGCGCCGGGCAAACGGTTTCTCTGTCGTGATCGCGACGCAGGTAGAAAACTTACAAGTCATTGGGCGTTTCTGGAGCTTTGCTTTTTCTGCGAGCGCGCTAGAATGCGCGCCGAAGGGAGCTGGACGAGTAGTCCACACACTTCGCCACCCTTTGCTAGGCTTGCCAATAGCCTGTGGCCAGCAAGGGTTCAAAGGATTTTGTCAGGCCTTGCCAGGAGCAGGGCCTGCAGGGTGCCGGGCCTCCCATGAGGGGGCGGACACCCAGGGCAGTGGCCAACCCACGGCCAGTTGAATTTTCACTGGTGGCTGCCGGTCTACGGCTGCACCGGTCTATAACTAACCTGCTTTTTGCAAGTCATGAGGTAGAACATGAGCGACGACGATCTGGAAAATGATGACCTCGAAGTAGGCGACGAAGACGAGGCTGATGACGGCCTGGAAGCTGCGGCCGACGATGGCGCGGAAGATGCCGGCGATGACGACAGCAGCCCGGCACCTGCTGCCAAGGGCAAGTCCAAGGCGGCTGTCTCGGTAGACGAGATGCCGAGCATGGAAGCCAAGCAGAAAGAGCGCGACGCGCTGGCCAAGGCGATGGAAGAGTTTCTTTCGCGCGGTGGCAAGGTGCAGGAAGTGGAGGCCAACGTGGTCGCCGATCCCCCCAAGAAGCCGGACAACAAGTACGGCAGCCGCCCTATCTGAGTGGCTGAACGCAAAGAAGCCCGCCGTCGCTGCGGGCTTTTTTGTGGGCGTCGACTGTCAGTCAGCGCCAGCGTGCTAGCACCTCTGGCAACTGCGACAAACGCTGGATCTCCGCATCCGGCGCCTGTTCGCCGCTCCAGGGCTTGTGCTGGGGGTTGAACCACACCGCCCGCAGCCCGGCGCGCTGGGCGCCGGCTATGTCGTCGCCCGGGTGGTCGCCGACGTGCACCGCCGCTCCTGCGTCCACCTCGCCGCGCTTCAGCGCTTCGAGGAAGGGTGCAGGGTCTGGCTTGCCAATCCCCAGGTCTTCCGCGCACAGGGCGAAGCGGAAGTAGTCCGCCAGGCCGAGCCTGCGCACGTCGGCATTGCCGTTGGTCACCACACCGAGAACGTAGTGGTGGCGCAGGATCTCCAGCACCGGCTGCACCTCTGGGAACACCTCGACTTGGTGCCGCGCATGCAGGAACACCTCGAAACCTTCGTTGGCCAGTTCCTGGGCGTGTTTTTCGCTGTAGCCGACCTCTTCCAGGGCATGGAACAGCACCCGCCGGCGCAGGGCGCTGATGCGGTGCTTGAGGCCCGGTTCAGCCTGTACCAGGCGCTCGCGGATGGCGAACAGGTGCTCGACCGGCACGCCGCCGAGGATCGGCGCGTTGGCTTCGAGCCAGTCGCGCAGGACGACTTCGGCGCTGGCGATGACCGGCGCGGTATCCCAGAGGGTGTCGTCCAGGTCGAAGGTGATCAGCTTGATGCTCATGCGTCTGTGTCCTTGCTGCGTTTGGCCCGGGGGTGGGCGCTGTCGTACACCGCAGCCAGGTGCTGGAAGTCCAGGTGGGTATAGATCTGCGTGGTGCTGATGTCGGCGTGGCCGAGCATCTCCTGCACCGCGCGCAGGTCCTGGGACGATTCCAGCAGATGGCTGGCGAAGGAATGGCGAAGCATGTGCGGGTGCAGGTGCTGGCCGAGCTCGCGCTCGCCGGCGGCCTTGACCCGCAGCTGGATGGCTCGGGGACCGAGGCGCTTGCCCTGGCGGCTGAGGAACACGGCGCTGTCCCGCGGGCCGGCGATGCCGCGCAGTTTCAACCAGGCCTGCAGCGCCTCCCGGGCCTTGCGGCCAACCGGCAGCACGCGGCTCTTGCCGCCCTTGCCTTGCACCTGCACCAGCCCGGCAGCCAGGTCCAGGTGCTCGAGGTCGAGCCCGGTCAGTTCCGACAGGCGCAGGCCGGACGAATAGAACAGTTCGAGGATGGCCTGGTCGCGGCGGGCGATGAACGCGTCGTCGACGCCGCCGTCGAGCAACTGCAGGGCGCGGTCGGTGTCCAGTACCTTGGGCAGGCGCCGCTCACCCTTGGGTGGCGCCAGGCCGTTGGCCGGATCGTGCTGGCACAGCCCTTCGCGGTTGAGGTAGCGGTACAGCCCGCGCACCGCCGAGAGCAGGCGCGCCAGGCTGCGCGAGGACTGGCCGTGATGGTGCTGGCGGGCGACCAGCTGGCGCAGTTGCTGGACCTGCAGGGCAGCCCAGCCGGCGATGCCCTGGGCGTTGCAGAATTCGATGACCTTCTCGAGGTCACGACGGTAGGCCAGCAGGGTGTGCTCGGACACCTGGCGCTCGTTGCGCAGGTGTGCGCAATAAGCCTCCAGCTGGCGTTCCATCAGCGCACCGAGCGCAGAGTCTGGGTAAAGCGCGGCACCACGCGGCCGAGCACTTCGGCGATGTAGCTGAGGAACAGGGTGCCGACACTGCTCTTGTAGTGCTGCGGATCGCGGCTGCCGATCGCCAGTACGCCGTGCAGGCCCTGGTACTCGAGGGTGGCCACGGCGCTGGAGCCGACTTCCTTGTGCTGATCGTTGCCGAACAGGAACGCCAGCTCATGTTCGCGCAGGCTGCCGCTGATGGTCTTGCCGCCGCCGATCAGGCCGCCGATGGCCTGCTGCGCCTCGGCCCCGGAAACCCAGCGCCCCACGGGCGCCGCGTTTTCGCCGAACAGGATCAGGCTGACGAAGGGTACCTGGAACTCCTGGCGCAGGCTGTCCTCGACCGCCATCACCACCTCTTCCAGGGTGCTGGCGTCGAGCAGGTCGAGGATCAGCCGGCGGGTCTTGTCGAACAGCCGGTCGTTGTCGCGGGCCACGTCCATCAGTTGCGACAGGCGATGGCGCATCTCGATGTTGCGGTCGCGCAGCAGCTTGAGCTGGCGTTCCACCAGCGACACGCTGTCGCCGCGCTGGTGAGGAATGCGCTGTTCGACCAGCAGCTCGTCGTGCTCGGCGAAGAAGGTCGGGTGGGCGCGCAGGTAGGCGACCACCGCTTCGGCATCGAGCTCACTGGCCTGCGGGGATGCAACGTTAGGCTGATCGGTCATGGCGGATACTCGCTTAGAGACGAACTTGTCCTTCGAACACACGAACGGCGGGGCCGGTCATCAGCACCGGCTTGCCGGGGCCGGCCCACTCGATACTCAGGCGCCCGCCCGGCAGCTCGATGGTCACCGGTGAGTCCATCCAGCCTTGGCTGATCGCCGCCACGGCGGCGGCGCAGGCGCCTGTGCCGCATGCCTGGGTCTCGCCCGCGCCACGCTCCCATACGCGCAGGTTGGCGCGGTGGCGGTCGACTACCTGGATGAAGCCGGCATTGACCCGCTGCGGAAAGCGCGGGTGATGCTCGATCTTCGGCCCCAGCTCATGGACCGGAGCGCTGTGCACATCGTCCACGCGCAACACCGAATGCGGGTTGCCCATGGACACTGCGGCGATCTGGTGCACCTGGCCGTCGACTTCGAGTGCATAGCTGCTCGCCTGCTCATCGGCGATGAACGGGACCTCGGCCGGCGTGAAGCGCGGCGGGCCCATGTCGACGCAGATCTGTCCGTCGTTGCGCACATCGAGCACGATGATGCCGCCCTTGGTCTCGACGCGGATGCGCTTCTTCGCGGTCAGGCGCTTGTCCAGGACGAAACGGGCGAAGCAGCGCGCGCCGTTGCCGCACTGTTCGACTTCGGAGCCATCGGCATTGAAGATCCGGTAGCGGAAGTCGACATCCGGATTGTTCGGCGCCTCGACAATCAGCAACTGGTCGAAGCCGATGCCGGTGTTGCGGTCACCCCATTGCTTGGCGTGCTTGGGTTGGATGTGTGCGTGCTGGCTGACCAGGTCGAGGACCATGAAGTCGTTGCCCAGCCCGTGCATCTTGGTAAAACGCAGCAGCATGGGTTCACTCCGGCAGCAGGCTTTCGCCGGCGAACAGTTCGGTGACGGTCTCGCGGCGACGCACTTCGAAGGCCTGGTCTCCATCGACCAGCACTTCGGCGCAGCGGCCACGGGTGTTGTAGTTGGAGCTCATGACGAAACCATAGGCGCCCGCGGAGCGCACGGCCAGCAGGTCGCCCTCGGCCAGGTCCAGCACGCGATCCTTGCCCAGGAAGTCGCCGGTCTCGCAGATCGGGCCGACCAAGTCGTAGGCCCGACCTTCGCCTTCGCGAGGCTTGACTGCGCTGATGTCCATCCAGGCCTGGTACAAGGCCGGGCGGATCAGGTCGTTCATCGCCGCGTCGATGATGGCGAAGTCCTTGTGCTCGGTGTGCTTGAGGTATTCCACGCGGGTCAGCAGCACGCCGCCGTTGGCGACGATATAGCGGCCCGGCTCGAACACCAGGGCCAGGTCGCGGCTGCCGATGCGCTCGCGAATGGCCTTGATGTAATCGGCAAGCTCCGGCGGCTGTTCGTCGCGATAGCGCACGCCGACACCGCCACCGAGGTCGAGATGGCGCAGGTGGATGCCGCACTCGGCCAGGCGATCGACCAGCACCAGCAGGCGGTCGAGGGCATCGAGGAACGGTTCGACGGTGGTCAGCTGTGAGCCGATGTGGCAGTCAACACCGACCACGTCGAGGTTCGGCAACTGCGCGGCGCGCACGTAGATGGCCTCGGCGTCGGCAATGGCGATGCCGAACTTGTTTTCCTTGAGGCCAGTGGAGATGTAAGGGTGGGTGCCGGCGTCGACGTCCGGGTTCACGCGCAGCGACACCGGCGCGACCTTGCCCATCTCGGCGGCCACCACTTGCAGGCGCTCGAGCTCGTCGGTGGACTCGACGTTGAAACAGTGCACGCCCACTTCCAGGGCGCGGCGCATGTCCTCGCGGGTCTTGCCGACACCGGAGAACACCACGCGATCGGCGCGGCCACCGGCGGCCAGCACGCGCTCCAGCTCACCGCCGGAAACGATGTCGAAGCCCGCGCCCAGGCGCGCCAGCAGGTTCAGCACGCCCAGGTTGGAATTGGCCTTGACCGCGAAGCAGACCAGGTGCTCCACCCCGTGCAGGGCATCGGTGTAGTTGCGGTACTGCGCCTCGATATGGGCACGCGAGTACACGTAGGTGGGCGTACCGAAGCGTTCGGCGATCGCCGACAGGGCCACCCCTTCCGCGAACAGCTCACCGCCGCGGTAGTTGAATGCATCCATGGGATTTCCTTACTGCGCGGGCGACTCTTCTGGCTGCTCTTGCTGCTGCTCCAGCACAGGTTGCGGCTGGACTGGCTTGGCATGCTGGTGCGACTTGCGCGGGCCTTTGCCGTCCTTGCCGTCTTCTGGCAGGTACAGGGGGCCTTTCTGACCGCAGGCCGAAACGAGGCAGGCGACCGCGACCAGCGCCGCGAGGGAGGAAATCAGGCGTTTCATGGGTGAAATCCTTGGAAATATGCAGTATTGCGGCCGAGTATACCGAGCGACCACCTGATTGCCTATGCAAGGGGCACCCCCTTGGCGGCGGTGCGGCGACCAAAGGCGATGCGGCTTTTTCTTACAGCTATTAGCTTGTAGCTTGAGGCTTTCGCCCTTATCGTGCCCGGCTTGCGTGTGTACAGCCATTTTTCGAGGTCCTTG
Organism: Pseudomonas sp. WC1; assembly: GCF_050586565.1. NCBI lineage: Bacteria > Pseudomonadati > Pseudomonadota > Gammaproteobacteria > Pseudomonadales > Pseudomonadaceae > Pseudomonas > Pseudomonas sp. WC1. Next base: position 113,388 of record NZ_JBOBDQ010000008.1, on the reverse strand, counting down.
CAATGAGTTTGAGCGAAGCGCGTTTCCACGACCTGGTCGACGCGACCCAACAGGCCCTGGAAGATCTGTTCGATGAAAGCGGCATGGACCTGGACATGGAGAACTCCGCTGGCGTCCTGACCATCAAGTTCGATAACGGCAGCCAGCTGATCTTCAGCCGCCAGGAGCCGCTGCGCCAATTGTGGCTGGCGGACAAGTCCGGTGGTTTCCACTTCGATTACGACGAAGAGAGCGGCAAGTGGGTGTGCGAGAAGAGCGAAGAGCTGCTCGGCGAGATGCTCGAGCGCATCGTCTGGGAGCGGGCCGGCGAGAAGCTGGACTTCGACGAGATCTGAAATGAGCGAACAGCCCAGGCCGCCCAAGCCGCTCTACAGCAATGTGAGCCCGGCGGTGCCGTCACCTTGTATCAGCATATGTCGGCTGGATGAGTACAAGGTCTGTACCGGCTGCCACCGCCACGTCGAGCATATCCGTGAGTGGCGCTCGGCCGATGACGAACGGCGCCGGCAGATCTGCCGCGAGGCGCTGGCCCTGAAAACAGGGCGCCAGGCATAGCCACAACGACGGTGTGGGCTTGAGTATTTGCCCCGCTGTGGTAGTGTCAGGGTCTGCGTCGGTGACGCCAAGCATTTCACAAACCCCGCCCTTGGGCGGGGTTTTGCTTTATCTGCCTTTAGTAAATTGCCTGTTCAAAGGAGTCTGACTGGATCATGAGCACCAAGCCTTCCCTCATCCTCACCCGACTGGACGTGCAGCGTCTCGAGCGCCTGCTCGACGCCCTCGATGAAAGCACCCCGGGTGTGCTCGCCCTGCAGGACGAGCTGGACCGCGCCGAAAACGTGGTGGGTCACGAGGAAGTCCCGGCCGGCGTGGTGACCATGAACTCCCGCGTGCACTGCCGCGAGATCGCCAGTGGCAAGGATTACCACCTGACCCTGGTGTATCCGAAGGACGCTGGCCCTGAAGGCAACGTCTCGATCCTTGCGCCGATCGGCTGCGCACTGCTGGGCCTGTCGGTGGGCGACCAGATCGACTGGCCGGCGCCGGGCGGCAAGACGCTCAAGCTCGAGCTGCTGGCAGTCGAGTACCAGCCGGAAGCGGCAGGCGATTTCGATCTCTGAGGTGATCAGGGCTCCAGCCGCGCCTGCAGTTGCTCCAGCCCATCGTTGAGTGCCTGCTCCAGCTCGCGTTTGTAGCGCAGGTAGAGGCTGGTGGACCCTTGCTCGTCCTCCAGCAGCTCGGACAGGTCGAGGTCGGTGATGTAGCAGCGGTAACTGCCGCTGCCGCGGCGCTGGCGCAGGATCTGCCGGGCGACCACGGCATACAGCTGGTCGCCATGCTCCAGTTCGGAAAACTCCTGCTGGTCGCAGTAAAGGGTGACATGCACCTCTTCGCCCGTGCCGGCCTGGAGGATCGCCTGAACTTCGAAATACGCCTGGTTCTGGTTGTCCGAAGGTGCCGGTCTTGGCTCCAGGCTGCGTGCCTTGCCGATGCCTGAGGGCAGCAACTGGTAATAGAGGATGCGCAGCGATGCCAGCGGCAGGCTGTCCAGTGGCAACTGGGCGTCGCGGCGCATCAGCATCGATTGCAGGAAGCGTTGCAGCGGCAGCAGCAGGTGCGGCTCGTCCTGCAGTGGCAGCCGTTGTTGCCAGAGCGCGTTGTGCTCATCGAGCACGTACAGGTCGGCCCAGCCCTCGAACAGGCGGTAGAACACCTGGATGCAGCCGGGCTGGCCCTGGGCCAGGACCAGCGGCAGGTCGTGGTCCTGCAGGGCGTGGGTGTCCAGGTGCAACGGGCTGTATCTGCCGCGCTCCTCGCCGAGGGCCGCCAGCACCGCGTCGTGGTCGGCGAGGCTGGCCAGGGTCACCTGCCCGGGCTGCAGGTCGAGGATGTGGGTGTGCTGGGCCACCTGCAGCAGGTAACGGTGATTCAGGCCCTGGTCGAGCAGCAATTGCACGGTGTCGAAGATCTCCTCGACCCGCTGGCTGATGGCCTGGGCGCGGTTGTGGCAATAGCAGCGTACCCGCACCCGCGGGCGGTGGCTGCGCTGGTCCAGGCTGTTGAGGAAGTCGCGCAGGCAGCGCGCCAGCGCATGCTCGCCGTCGTAGCGTTGCACCAGCACCTCGTTCCAGCTGTTGAGGGTGATCTGGTCGAGGGTCAGCACCAGGTTCTCGCGTACCCCGGCGTAGCTCAGCGAGTCGGTGCGCTCAGTGGTCATCAGAATGTTCAGGTCGCGCTGATGGCGCAGCGGGTCGACGCCGACATTCACCAACAGCAGGATCTCGTTGGCCACGCTCGGCTGCAGCAGGCGCACCTCGCTGACTGTCTCCAGGGGCAGGGGGATGCTCTGCTGCAGGCTGCCGATCAGGTTGAACAGCTCGAACTCGCTCAGGTCGCTGACACCTGGGTGCAGGGCCAGGCGCGTGCTGCTGTCGATCACGCCATTGCGGTGGGCCCAGGTGAGCAGCTCGAGCAGTTCGCGGCAGCGCTTGATCGGGCTGAAGTGCTCCCACTCGTGTACGGCCAGGTTGCCGTTGTACAACCCCCAGTGGTGTGTGCCCGGTTCCTTGCGGTTGGGTGATTGCACCAGGGTCAGGGTGTCCTCGGCCAAGTCCGGGGCGATGCCCGGGTTGATCACCTCGATCTTGCCGGCCCGGCGCTCGAAGGCGGCGTAGAGGCGGCGGCCAAGCACATTGAGGTCACGCTGGTCGGCGCGGCTGTTGGCGTTCTGCTGGCGGGCAAACTGGGTCAGGAAGCGGTAACTGTGGTTCAGCTCTGCCACCAGTTCGCGGCGCTCGACCGCCACCTGGCGCACTTTCCACTGGCTGCGACTGTCGAGCAGTGCCAGTTGGCGCTCGTCCCAGCCCCATTCTTCGGTCAGGCGCCCCAGGAGCTGGCGTTGCCAGCCCCCGCTACGTGTACGGCCCTGGTCGCCGAGCTTCTTGTTCACCTTCAGGTACAGGCTGCGCCGCACCAGCTCCAGGCGTGCCGGCTCGCCGCGCAGGAGCAGGTAGCGTTCGATGCGGCGGTAGACCATCACGTAGGGGTCGAGCTCATCCAGATCCAGCTGGTTGGCGAACACGGCCCGCTTGTAGTCCAGGCTCAGGCAGCGCACCTGCGGGTGCTCGCTGGCGTAGGCCTCGGTGAGCAGCAGCTTGAGCAGCGACTTGTAGGGTGAGTCGATACCCTTGAACAGCTGCCACAGCCCGGCGCCGACGAACTCGCCCGACGGAATGTGCGCCAGGTGGCCCAGGTCGAGATCGTCCTGGGCGCGGATGAAGCGCTTGGACAGCAGGGTCTGGGTGTAGTCGCGGTAGTTGTGTTCCTGGTAGACCGGCACCAGCCACCACAGCGGCGTGCGCCCGGCCAGCCAGATGGCGGTGCGGTAGAACTCGTCGAGCAGCAGGTAATGCTGGGTGGTGCCGCAGTCGTCGGAGCTGAGCTGGCCATCGCGCTCGCCCTGGACGAAGCCCCGGGGTTCGATCAGGAAAAAATGAGCTTCGGCGCCTTGGCTGGCCGCCCAGGTTTCGAGCAGCTGGCACTTGCGTCGCAAGTCGGCCACGGCCTGCTCGTCCAGGTCCGGTGCATGGCACACCCAGAGGTCCATGTCGCTCTGCTCGGCCTGGGCCAGCGTGCCGAGGCTGCCCATCAGAAACAGGCCGTGGATCGGCTGCGGTGGATTGCCGTGGCGTGGCTTGTAGGTGAACGAGCGGGTCAGGCGCTGGGCTTCGGCGAGCAGCTCGCCGTCGGGCTCGAAACCGGAGACGCCGGCGGGGGTGGTGCCGGAAACATAGCCTGGCAGCAGCGGATGATTGACGTGGAAGAACAGTGTCAGCAGCGTGATGACCTGCTGTTGGCGTGTGGATAACCCTTCCATCGCCCGTGCCAGGCGGCCCTGGTTGATCTTCAGGAAGCGCGCGCGCAGCTTGGCCAGCTCCTTGCGGTCGATGCCTTGATCCAGGTCGGGGCGGATTTCGTGGGGGTGGTTCATTGCGCGCTCAGGCAGGCCGGGGGAAGCTCTGGCGAGTTTAGCCTGAGTGGCGCGGTCGGATAAGGGGTTGCTGGCTTTTTGACGTCAGATTGGCAACGCCTGTGCCAGCCATCGACGGTAAGCCCGCTCCTGCAGGTCTGCCGAGCTGCAGGAGCGGGAGCACGGGTTCAGGCTGGCTGGGCGGATTTCGATTTGAGGATGGTTAGCAAAAGCCGGACGCTTTCAGCGGCATCGTTACCGAGGCTGGTCAGGTAACCACCATCGGGTTGGTCGGTGAGCCCTTTGTCATGCAGGCGCTTGGCGGCGGCGACCAGGGCGGGGGAGGCGTCGCTGCTAACCTTGATGCCTTCCTGGTGGTTGTCCAGGTTGAACTGGGAAAGGACTTCCAGTTCGGCGATCAGTTCGGGGGTAAAAGGCATGGGCAACTCCTGACTTCGAGACAAGGATGGAAGTCAGGAGTGTAGTCAGGCTTATTCGATGTCGCCTTGATCCGCCTCAGGTGGCAGCTCCGGCAGGGCGCGCAGGGCGGTTTCGTACCACTCGGTATCGAACGGGCGATCTTCGTCGAGCATGGCGTCGATCTCGATGGCCAGCACGTGGGCCATGAGGTTGAGGATGTCTTCACGCTCGTAGCCGACCAGTGTCAGCTTGTTGAAAGTGGCCTTGGCGGCCGGCGGCTCGCCGCTTTCGATCTGGTTCTCGATCGCCTGGGTCAGGGTGGCCTCGGCGAAGTCTTCTTCATCATTGCTGTCGATGTCTTGGGGTTCGCTCATGGCGGTGCTCCTGTGGTAAGGCGCACAGTGTGCCACGCCTGCGCTGGCAATGCCCGGCCATCAGCGCCGGGCATGGCACTGGCCAAGGGTGGGCAAGGGAGCTATAACAGCCGGGCCAACCCCATACGGCCTTGGAGGCTGTCTCAATGCTCAAGCTTCATGGATTCGCGGTCAGCAACTACTACAACATGGTCAAGCTGGCCTTGCTGGAGAAAGGCGTGCCCTTCGAAGAGGTGCCGTTCTTCGGCGGCCAGTTGCCTCAAGCCCTGGCCATCAGCCCCCGTGGCAAGGTGCCGGTGCTGCAGACCGAGCACGGTTTCATCAGCGAGACCGGGGTCATCCTCGACTACATCGAGCAGACCCAGCCGGGCAAGGCGCTGCTGCCGGCCGATGCCTTCGGGCAGGCCAAGGTGCGCGAGCTGCTGCGGGAAATCGAGCTGTATATCGAGCTGCCAGCGCGTACCTGCTACGCCGAGGCGTTCTTCGGCGCGGCGGTGGAGCCGCTGATCAAGGAGCGGGCGCGGGTGGATCTGCTGGCGGGCTTTGCCACCCTCAGGCGCAATGGCAGGTTCGCGCCGTATGTGGCCGGTGAGCAGCTGACCATCGCCGACCTGATGTTCTGTTTCTCGGTCGACCTGGCCTGCGCGGTGGGCAAGAAGGTGCTGAACATCGACTTCCTGGAGGACTTCACGGAAGCGAAGAAGCTGTTGCAATTGCTGGGTGAGAACCCGCACATGGCGCGGATCGTGGCGGACAAGGACGCGGCGATGCCGGCATTCCTCGAAATGATCAAGAACAAGCGCTAACGCTGTAAACAATCGCGGGGCAAGTCGGGCCGCCGCATCGCCGCTCCCACGAGCCGAGGCAGTGCCGCCGAAGGGTTTACAGGTCGCCGTAACCCAGCGAACGCAGGGCGCGCTCGTCGTCGGACCAGCCGCCCTTCACCTTGACCCACAGGTTGAGCATGACCTTGGAGTCGAACAGTACTTCCATGTCCTTGCGCGCCTCGGAGCCGATGCGCTTGATGCGCTCGCCCTTGTCGCCAATGATGATCTTCTTCTGGCCGTCGCGCTCAACCAGGATCAGCGCATGGATGTGCAGCACATGGCCCTGCTGCTTGAATTCCTCGATCTCCACGGTGATCTGGTACGGCAGCTCCGCACCGAGCTGACGCATGATCTTCTCGCGCACCAGCTCGGCGGCCAGGAAGCGGCTGCTACGGTCGGTGATCTGGTCTTCCGGGAAGAAGTGATCGTTCTCGGGCAGGTGCTTGGCGATCTGGGCTTCCAGCGCTTCGAGGTTATGCCCCTGCTGCGCGGAAATCGGCATCACTTCGGCGTTCGGCAGTTGTTCCTGCAGCCATTGCAGATGCGGGATCAGCTCGGCCTTCTCTTCCATGCGGTCGGTTTTGTTGACCGCAATGATCAACGGGCCGGTCACGTACTGCACGCGCTCCAGCACCAACTGGTCCTCGTCGGTCCACTTGGTGCGGTCGACCACGAAGATCACCACGTCGACGTCCTTCAAGGCCGCCGAGGCGTTGCGGTTCATGTAGCGGTTCAGGGCCTTGTCGTTGGCCTTGTGCATGCCGGGGGTGTCAACGTAGATCGCCTGCACGTCACCCTCGGTCTTGATGCCGAGCATGTTGTGGCGGGTGGTCTGCGGCTTGCGCGAGGTGATCGCCAGCTTCTGGCCGAGGATGTGGTTGAGCAGCGTGGACTTGCCCACGTTGGGGCGACCGACGATGGCCACATAGCCGCAGCGGGTCGAAGTATTCTCAGTCATTGCCATTCTCCACGCCCAGGGCGATCAATGCGGCGGCGGCGGCGACCTGCTCGGCGATACGCCGGCTCACGCCCTGGCCGCGGCTTTTCTTGTTCAGCAGGACCACTTCGCATTCGACGAAGAAAGTCCGGCAATGCGGTTCGCCCTGGATATCCACCACTTCGTAACGTGGCAACTCGCAGGCACGCGACTGCAGGAACTCCTGCAGGCGCGTCTTGGGGTCCTTGTTGGTGTCGACCAGGGTCAGGCCATCGAACTCGTCGGTCAGCCAGGCGAGGATTCGCTCGCGTGCGGTCTGCATGTCGGCGTCCTGATAGATCGCACCGATGAGGGCCTCGAGAGCGTCGGCAAGAATCGACTCGCGACGGAAGCCACCGCTTTTCAGCTCACCCGAACCCAGGCGCAGGTATTCGCCCAGGTCGAAGCCGCGGGCCAGCCGCGCCAGGGTCTCGCCCTTGACCAGACGGGCGCGAAGACGCGACAACTGGCCCTCACGCGCCTGCGGGAAGCGCTCAAACAGCGCCTCGCCGACCACGAAGTTGAGGATGGCATCGCCAAGGAACTCCAGGCGCTCGTTATTGCGCCCGGCGTAGCTGCGATGGGTCAGGGCCAGCAGCATCTGGTCCTGGTTCTTGAAGGTGTAGCCGAGCTTGCGCTCCAGGCGTGCAAGGGAACCACTCATGGGGCCACCCCGGCAATGTTCAACGCGTTGTTCAAATCAACATCCTGAAAGACGGTTTGACTGTGGTCAGACGCCGGAAACGGCGAAAGCCTCGCTCCCTGAGAACACAGCCTATGTCAGAAATGCAATCGGCGCCGTCCGTGGACAGCGCCGTCGTTACTCAATGGATCAGCCCGACCCGCGACAGGTTCGGGAAGTGGCTGAGTTTCGGCTCTGGCCAGCTCATCCAGACCGCAAAGGCCTTGCCGACGATATTCCGGTCCGGAACCATGCCATGCAGTTCCTTGGGAATGTTCGGATCATCCCAGAAGCGGCTGTCGTTGGAGTTGTCGCGGTTGTCACCCATCATGAAGTAGTGACCGGACGGCACGGTCCACTGCTGGTCCGGCGGCATGCGATAGCGGGTCATTTCCTTGCGGATCAGGTGCTCGGCTTCACCGAGCTTTTCCTTGTACAGCTCAGCGCTGCCCAGGGTGCCCGGCTCGCTGCCGACCAACTGCTCGGCAATCGCCTGGCCATTGACGAACAGCCGCTTGTCGGCGGTGTAGCGGATCACGTCGCCCGGCAGGCCGACCACACGCTTGATGTAGTTGACGTTGGGGTCGCTCGGGTAGCGGAACACCATCACATCCCCGCGCTGCGGATCCCCCACCTCGATGACCTTCTTGTCGATCACCGGCAGGCGAATGCCGTAGGAGAACTTGTTCACCAGGATGAAGTCGCCCACTTCCAGCGTCGGCTTCATCGACCCCGAGGGGATCTGGAACGGCTCGACCAGGAACGAACGCAGTACCAGCACGATGAACAGCACCGGGAAGAACGACTTGCCGTATTCAACCAGCAAGGGTTCCTTGTTCAGGCGTTCGACCACGGCCATTTCAGGCTGGCTGACGCTGCCCTGGTAGTTGGCGATCGCCGCCCGCCGGCGCGGGGCCAGGAACAGCAGGTCGATCAGACCCAACAGACCGCAGACAGCGACGGCGATGACGAGCAACAGCGGGAAATTTAGCGACATAGGACCTAGCTATCCAACCTGAGCACAGCGAGGAAGGCTTCCTGTGGAATCTCCACGTTACCTACCTGCTTCATGCGTTTCTTACCAGCCTTCTGCTTCTCCAGCAGCTTCTTCTTACGGCTGACGTCGCCACCGTAGCACTTGGCCAGTACGTTCTTTCTGAGCGCCTTGACGGTTGTCCGCGCAATGATCTGGCCGCCGATAGCTGCCTGGATCGCCACGTCGAACATCTGCCTAGGGATCAGTTCCTTCATCTTTTCGGTCAACGCACGGCCTTTGTAGGCGGCGTTGTCGCGGTGCACGATCAGGGCCAGGGCATCGACCTTGTCGCCGTTGATCAGCACGTCCAGCTTGACCAGGTTGGCCGACTGGTAGCGGTCGAAATGGTAGTCCAGCGACGCGTAGCCGCGGCTGGTGGACTTGAGCCGGTCGAAGAAGTCCAGGACCACTTCGTTCATCGGCATGTCGTAGCGCACCTGCACCTGGCTACCGAGGAACTGCATGTCGCGCTGCACGCCACGCTTCTCGATGCACAGGGTGATGACGTTGCCCAGGTGCTCCTGCGGCACGAGGATGGTCGCGGTGACGATCGGCTCGCGGAAGTCGGTGACGGACGAGACGTCCGGCAGCTTCGATGGGTTGTCGACGACGATGGTCTCACCGGTCTTGAGCTCGAGCTCGTAGATCACGCTTGGCGCGGTGGTGATCAGGTCCAGGTCGTATTCGCGCTCCAGGCGCTCCTGGATGATCTCCATGTGCAGCATGCCGAGGAAGCCGCAACGGAAGCCGAAGCCCAGGGCATCGGAGCTTTCCGGCATGTATTGCAGAGACGAGTCGTTCAGGGTCAGCTTCTGCAGGGCGTCGCGGAAGTCCTCGAAGTCGTCGGAACTGACCGGGAACAGGCCCGCGTAAACCTGCGGCTGGATCTTCTTGAAGCCCGCCAGCATTTCGACTTCCGGGGTGCTGGACAGGGTCAGGGTGTCGCCCACCGGCGCACCATGGATGTCCTTGATGCTGGCGATGATGAAGCCCACTTCACCGGCTTTCAGATCAGCGGTCTGGGTGTGTTTCGGGGTGAACACACCAACGCTGTCGACCAGATGCACCTTGCCGGTGGACTTGACCAGGATCTTGTCGCCTTTCTTGACGCGGCCCTGGCGCACACGCACCAGCGAGACCACGCCCAGGTAGTTGTCGAACCAGGAGTCGATGATCAGCGCCTGCAGCGGGGCGTCGATCTCACCGGTCGGAGCGGGGATGGTATGTACCAGGCGCTCGAGCACCTCGTCGACGCCCATGCCGCTCTTGGCACTGCAAGCCACGGCGTCGGTGGCGTCGATGCCGATGATCTTCTCGATCTCGTCCTTGACGCGGTCCGGGTCAGCCTGGGGCAGGTCCATCTTGTTCAGCACGGGCATGACTTCCAGGCCCTGCTCAATGGCGGTATAGCAGTTGGCCACCGATTGCGCCTCGACGCCCTGGCCGGCATCGACCACCAGCAGCGCGCCCTCGCACGCCGCCAGCGAGCGCGAGACTTCATAGGTGAAGTCAACGTGGCCGGGGGTGTCGATGAAGTTCAGCTGGTAGGTTTTACCATCCTGCGCCTTGTAGTGCAGCGTGACGCTGTGGGCCTTGATGGTGATACCGCGTTCGCGCTCCAAGTCCATGGAATCGAGGACCTGGGCTTCCATTTCGCGCGCCGACAGGCCACCGCACATCTGGATGAAACGGTCGGCCAGCGTCGACTTGCCATGGTCGATGTGGGCGATGATGGAGAAATTGCGGATATGACTCAAATCACTCACAGGTCAACACTCGAAAAGGCTGCGAGCCGGACGCCCGCCGAAAAATAGCCGGGAATTGTACCTCAAGCCGCAGGGATATGGGAGAACCCTTGTCACCTGCCTATCGGTTAGCGTGGGAGCGGGCTTGCCCCGCGATGGCGTCCGATCAGTTGAAATTGTTGCCTGATCTGACAATATCGCGGGGCAAACCCGCTCCCACGCAGGACCTTTACTCCTGCTTGCTCAAGAAAAAGGGCAGCCGAGGCTGCCCTTTCCTACCTTGCAATCCGCTTATTCAGCCAGCTTGAAGGTGATGAAGCTGGCACGCCCCTGGCGCAGCACGCGCATGGACACCGAACGGTTCTTCGGCAATTCCTTGGCGATCTCGGTGAACTGCTTGGCCGAGGCAATGGCCTGGTTGTTCAGGTGGCTGATCACATCGCCCGGACGCAGGCCGATCATGGCCGCCGGGCCATCCTGGACTTCCTTGATGACCACCCCACCCTTGAGTTCGAGCGACTTTTTCTGCTCGGCACTGAGGTCGGCGACAGATACGCCCAGACGGTTGCTGCTGCGCTCGGCGCTGCCATCGGCACCCGCACCCATGCCGATGTCGGCGTCATCCTCGGGCAATGCGCCGATGGTCACATCCAGGTTCTGGCGCTTGCCATTGCGGATGATCTCAAGCTTGGCTTTCTCGCCATCTTTCAGGCTGCCCACCAGGTGCGGCAGGTCGGCGGACATGACAATCGGCTGGCCATTCATGCTCAGGATCACGTCGCCCACCTGCAGGCCGCCCTTGGCTGCCGGGCCGTTTTCCAGGACCTGGGCCACCAGGGCACCGGCCGGCTTGTCCAGGCCGAACGACTCGGCCAGGTCCTTGTTGACCTCCTGGATCACCACGCCCAGCCAGCCGCGGCTGACCTTGCCGTCTTTCTTCAACTGGTTCGATACATCGATCGCCACGTCGATCGGGATGGCGAACGACAGGCCCATGAAGCCGCCGGAACGGGTGAAGATCTGCGAGTTGATGCCCACCACCTCGCCTTTCATGTTGAACAGCGGCCCACCGGAGTTGCCCGGGTTGATCGCCACGTCGGTCTGGATGAACGGCACATAGGTGTCGTTGGGCAGCGTGCGGCCCTTGGCGCTGACGATACCCTTGGTCACCGAGTGGTCGAAGCCGAACGGCGAACCGATGGCCAGCACCCATTCACCGACCTTGAGCTTTTCCGAATCGCCCAGTTTGACGGTCGGCAGGTTCTTGCCGTCGACCTTGAGCAACGCCACGTCGGTGCGTGGGTCGGTACCCACCAGCTTGGCCTGCAGCTCGCTGCGGTCGGACAGGCGGACGATGATCTCGTCAGCGTCGGCCACCACATGGTTGTTGGTCAGCACGTAGCCGTCACTGGAAATGATGAAGCCCGACCCCAGCGACTGCGCCTCACGCTGGCGATCACCGCGCGGCGAACGCGGCTGCTGCGGCATGTTGCGCTCGAAGAACTCGCGGAACATCGGCGGCAGGCCTTCCAGGTCGGGCATCTGCCCGGCGGCGACACGGCGGTCCGGCAGCTTCTGCTTGGTACTGATGTTGACCACCGCCGGCGAGGCCTGCTCGACCAGGGTGGTGAAGTCCGGCAGGGACTCCTCGGCCTGGGCACTGAGCACCTGGCCGAGCATCAGCACGGCAGCGAACATCGATAGGTAGGTTTTCAAGCGTGGTATTGACATACGGCTCCCGTCACAACGAGCGTAGTTAGCAGTAAGGTTCCCGCAGACGCAGGAAAGGCCAGACTCCGAGAAGCCTGACCTATAGAAAATTTGCGGCAGGATTGCAAATGACAATGCCTTAATTTCATGTCAGCTCTGTGTAACAAGAGCTGTCAGGGCACTGCTCAGTCATTGACGCGCCTGGGCATCCTGGGCCCGCATCGACAAGGCGACACGCTCGGCAGTGCCCAGCGGAATCTCGCCGACCACCGTGACCATCACCTTGCCCTTGGGCGTGGTCAGGCGCCGCGACACTGCGACAGTAGGGCCGAGCTGGGCACGGGTATCGATACCGGGCTCGTTGCCGATCGGCTCGAGGAACACCGAAAAACGGGCCAGGCCATCGTCATACATCAGGCTGCTGACGGTACTCTTGCGCTCGGGGTCGCGCCGCACCGAGCTGTTGACCAGCTCAAAACCCGGCGGCAACCAGTCGGAACGCCACCCGGCAGCGCTTTCGGAGGTGCCGGAGGCGTCCTGTTCGACCGGCCTGCAGGCAGCACCGGCGCTGAGGTCGGCGTCGGTCGGCACGTCGTCGGTGTCCAGGCGGGTCATCTGGAAGCGCTCGAGCAACTGGCCCTTGTCGTTGAGCATCAACGAGCGTAGAGGCAGGCCGGTACGCCGATCCAGGTGCAATTCGAAGGCATAGCGATGCTGGTCACGCGGGGTGAGCGAGACAATCACCGCGTCGCGCCCGGCGACGCGTGACTTGCCTGCCACGCTCAGATCATACCAGCTCATCAGTTTCAGGGGATCGAGCACCCGCGCGGCAGTGTCCGGCGCGGCGCTCACGCTACTGACCAAGTTGCCACTGACGCACTGCACCTTGCCGTCGACCCGCACGATTTCCTGGGCCGAGCCGTCGAGCTGCAGCAGCCGCTCGCTGACCTTGCCGTCCTGGACGCGATGCCAGATATCGTGGGATGAGAAACTGCCGTTACGTTCGTAGACGAAGGAACCCTGGTAACTCTGCTGCTGCTCGGCCCTTGCCAGCTTGTTGAGCCACTCGCTCGCCTCGGGCGAAGAGTTGGCGGCCAGGGCCTGTACCGTCAGGCTGCTGCCAAGCAGCAGCGACAGGAGAGGTAGCGCGCGCATGATCCTCCTTACTTAGCGGTTTTCCAGGCTGGCGGCGCGGGCGTAAGGCAGTGCGGTTTCGTTGCCCTTCAGCGCGGACTCCTGGGCGTGCTGGCGCAGGTAGCCTGGCAGGCGTTGATCCCAGCCGGCCTGGTTCTGCAGCACACCGTTGGCCATCGGCCCGGTCGGTTGCTCGTTGCCTTCACTATAGCCTGCCAATACGGCCGGGCCTTGCACCTGCGGCATGCTCAGGCCCTGCTGGGCTGGCTGCTGGGCGGCCAGCTGGGCGCCAGTGATCTCGTCCTGGTTGTAGAAACGCACGCCCGCCAGTACGGCAACGGTCACCGAAGCGGCCACGGCGAGACGGCCAATGCTGCGCCACGGGCCCTGCTTGACCTTGGCCGGCACGGCCTCGTCGGCCAGCGCCGCGGAAACCGCCGAGGCGATGTCCAGCTTGGGCAACAGCAGCTCCTTGTGCATGGCTGCACGGGCAACCTGGTAACGCGACCAGGTGGCACGGGTTTCGGCATCGTCGACGGCGTTCAGCACGCGACGCAGTTCCAGTTCGTCCGCTTCGTTATCCATCACCGCGGACAGCGATTCCTGCAAAGCTTCACGACTCATGGCGGTTCCTCTCTTGGCTATCGCCGCTGTCTCAGGTTTCCTGCAACAAAGGTTGCAGGGCTTTGTCTATGGCCTCCCGAGCGCGGAAGATTCGAGAGCGCACGGTACCCACCGGACATTGCATGACACTGGCAATGTCTTCGTAACTCAGTCCGTCGAACTCGCGCAGGGTCAGTGCCGTGCGCAAGTCTTCGGGCAGTTGCTGGATGGTTCGATGGACAGTGCCTTCGATTTCATCCCGCAACAACGCGCGCTCTGGGGACTCGAGATCCTTGAGACCATGATCGCCGTCGTAAAACTCCGCATCCTCGGAGCTCACATCGCTGTCTGGTGGCCGTCTTCCACGGGATACCAGGTAGTTCTTCGCCGTATTGATGGCGATGCGGTACAGCCAGGTGTAGAACGCACTGTCACCGCGAAAATTCCCAAGCGCACGGTATGCCTTGATGAAGGCTTCCTGCGCCACGTCCTGCGCTTCATGGGTGTCGTGTACGAAACGCACGATCAACCCGAGAATCTTGTGCTGATACTTCAGCACCAACAGATCGAACGCTCGCCTGTCGCCACGCTGCACGCGCTCGACAAGCTGCTGATCCTCTTCCTGGGTTAGCATGAACACTCCTCAGTGATCTCGAAGGAGCGTTGCAACAGCCATCGTTCAGGCTTGCAACCATAGACTCGGGCTTTTCGCAAAAGTTCTCCCCTCCAAGCAAGTTTCCTGCGGCCCTTGGTCGGCTCGCACGGAAGACGCAACGCGGTCACGGCCGGCTGCGCCGATAATCAGTTTTCGTTACGCAGGTGCCAGCCCAGAATAGAGCCGGCGCCTTGCGTCGCCGCAGCAACCTGTGGCGTACGGGCAGCCTGTATAGGATTTCCAGGGGTATCGGAAAGTTCCCACAAAGATCGCCACCCACCCGCAAGTGCCATTGGAAATCAGGCGCCCGGGGCTGCTATAAAGGCACCCCGACCCGGTTTCACGATAGTTTCACAATGCCATCGGCGCCCGACTATTGTGCCGTGCCCCCTCCAAAGATTACTAGTGTCCCGACATGAGCCAACAATTCCAACATGATGTCCTGGTGATCGGTAGCGGTGCCGCCGGTCTCAGCCTGGCACTGAACCTTCCCGGCCACCTGCGCATTGCCGTGCTGAGCAAGGGCGACCTGGCCAACGGTTCTACCTTCTGGGCCCAGGGCGGTGTCGCCGCGGTGCTCGATGACACAGATACCGTGCAGTCGCATGTCGAGGACACGCTCAACGCCGGTGGCGGCCTGTGCCATGAAGATGCCGTGCGCTTCACCGTCGAGCACAGCCGCGAGGCCATCCAGTGGCTGATCGAGCAAGGCGTGCCGTTTACCCGCGACGAACACTACAGCGTCGACGACGGTGGTTTCGAGTTCCACCTGACCCGCGAAGGGGGCCATAGCCACCGGCGCATCATCCATGCCGCCGACGCCACCGGTGCCGCTATCTTCACCACGTTGCTGGAGCAGGCGCGCAAGCGGCCGAACATCCAATTGCTGGAACAGCGCGTGGCCGTCGACCTGATCACCGAGCGGCGCCTGGGCCTGGACGGAGATCGCTGCCTTGGCGCCTACGTCCTGGACCGCAACACCGGCGAGGTGGACACCTTCGGTGCCCGTTTCACCGTGCTGGCCACCGGCGGCGCGGCCAAGGTCTACCTCTATACCAGTAATCCCGACGGTGCTTGCGGCGACGGCATCGCCATGGCTTGGCGCGCCGGCTGCCGGGTGGCCAACCTGGAGTTCAACCAGTTCCACCCAACCTGCCTGTACCATCCGCAGGCCAAGAGCTTCCTGATCACCGAGGCCCTGCGCGGTGAGGGTGCCCTGCTGCGCCTGCCCAACGGCGAGCGTTTCATGCCGCGCTTCGACCCACGTGAAGAGCTGGCGCCACGGGATATCGTCGCCCGCGCCATCGACCACGAGATGAAGCGCCTGGGGGTGGACTGCGTCTATCTGGATATCAGCCACAAGCCGGCCGACTTCATCAAGAGCCATTTCCCAACGGTCTACGAACGCTGCCTGACCTTCGGTATCGACATCACCCGCCAGCCTATCCCGGTGGTGCCTGCGGCCCATTACACCTGTGGCGGGGTAATGATCGACGAGCACGGCCACAGCGACGTGCCTGGCCTGTACGCCATCGGCGAAACCAGTTTCACCGGCCTGCATGGTGCCAACAGGATGGCCAGCAACTCGCTGCTCGAATGCTTCGTCTATGGCCGCGCCGCCGCCGCCGACATCGAGGCGCGCCTGGACCAGGTCGCCATGCCCCGCGCCCTGCCCTGCTGGGACGCAAGCCAGGTCACCGATTCGGACGAGGACGTGATCATCGCGCACAACTGGGACGAACTGCGGCGCTTCATGTGGGACTATGTCGGCATCGTGCGCACCAGCAAGCGCCTGCAACGGGCCGAGCACAGGGTGCGCATGCTGTTGGACGAAATCGACGAGTTCTACAGCAACTACAAGGTCAGCCGTGACCTGATCGAGCTGCGCAACCTGGCGCAGGTGGCCGAGTTGATGATCCGTTCGGCTATGCAGCGCAAGGAAAGCCGGGGCCTGCATTACACCTTGGATTATCCAGGGATGCTGCCTGAGGCCAGGGACACGATCCTGGTGCCACCGAACCACGAGTAAGGCCTGGACAGGCGCAGGAGCGCGCTCGCACCGCGAAGGGATGACAGCCTCTGTATCGTCATCGCGGCGCAAGCCCGCTCCCACGAACCGCCATCAAACGAGGGCTGGATCGATCACCAGCACCAGCTTCCCGGAAACCTGGTTGCTTGCCAGTTCCGCATAGGCCGCTTCGGCGAATTCGACCGGATAGGTATCGACCAACTGTGGCGACAGTCGCCCCTCGGCGAACAACGGCCACACCTGCTGGCGCAATTCGCGCAACAATTCGGCCTTGAACCCGTCATCACGGTTGCGCAGCGTGGAGCCGGTGATTTCCAGGCGCTTGCCCAACACCAGCGCCAGGTCCAGCTCGACCTTGCGTCCGCCCATCAGGCCAATGATCACCCAACGCCCGTCACGGGCCAGCAGCTGCAGGTTGAGCGGCGCATAACTGGCGCCCACCGGGTCCAGAATCACATCGAATGGACCAAGCTGCTTGAGGTCATCGAGGTTGCCATTGCGCACCACGCCACCTGCGGCCCCCAGCGACTCACAGTAGGCCAGCCGCGCCGGCGAGCCGACGCTGACCCACACCGGGTTGCCGAAGGCCTTGCACAGCTGGATCGCCGCCGAGCCCACACCACTGGCCCCGGCATGCACCAATACCTTCTCGCCAGCCTTCAATGCCCCCAGCTGGAAGATGTTCAGCCAGGCCGTGGCATACACCTCGGGAATCGCAGCGGCTTCCTGCAGGCTCAACCCTTCGGGCACCGGCAGCACATGACGGGCGTCGACCACCACCTCCTCGGCCATGCCACCACCGGCGAGCAATGCACAGACCCGGTCGCCCACACGCCAATCGGCACCCGCTCCGACTTCCTCGACGACGCCGGCGCATTCCAGCCCCATATAAGGGCTGGCACCAGGAGGCGGCGGGTACAGCCCCGCCCGCTGCAGCAGGTCGGCGCGGTTCAGGCCCGCGGCGGCCACACGGATACGTACCTGCCCGGCATCGCAGGCCGGGCGCTCGGCCTCGACCCACGCCACATGTCCGTCAACGCCTTGCAATGCCTTCACAGTGCCTCCATAGTTGAATCATATGACCGAGCCTGGGCACGCCAAGTCCCAGGCTTTTTGCAGTATGCGTCCGGCTCCGATGGAACCGGCGAACGGATAAGACGGCCTACTATGCGTGATCAATTGCCTCCACGTCGAATCAGCATGAAGCATTTCCTCCCCAGCACCGCCCTCGCCCTCATGATCGGCCTGGGCAGCCTCACGCTCGGTGGCAATGCGGCCGCCGCCAACAAGTGGGACAGCCTGCAGCCGGACCGCGACGAAGTGGTCGCCAGCCTCAACATCGTCGAGCTGCTCAAGCGCCACCACTACAGCAAGCCGCCGCTGGACGACGCCCGTTCGGTCATCATCTATGACAGCTACATCAAGCTGCTCGACCCTTCGCGCAGCTACTTCACCGCAGCCGACATCGCCGAATTCGACAAATGGAAGACCCAGTTCGACGACTTCCTGAAAAGTGGCAACCTCGAGCCGGGCTTCACCATCTACAAGCGCTACCTGGACCGCGTGAAGTCGCGCCTGGACTTCGCCCTGGCGGAGCTGGCCAAGGGTGCCGACAAGATCGACTTCACGGTGAAGGAAGACCTGCTGGTCGACCGCAAGGACGCCCCGTGGATGAAGAACCAGACCGAGCTCGACGACCTGTGGCGCAAGCGCGTCAAGGACGAAGTGCTGCGCCAGAAGATTGCCGGCAAGGATCCCAAGCAGATCCAGGAAACCCTGACCAAGCGCTACAAGAACCAGCTGGCGCGCCTGGACCAGACCCGCGCGGAAGACATCTTCCAGGCCTACATCAACACCTTCGCCCAGTCCTACGACCCGCATACCAATTACTTGTCGCCGGACAACGCCGAGAACTTCGACATCAACATGAGCCTGTCGCTCGAAGGCATCGGCGCGGTGCTGCAGAGCGACAACGACCAGGTCAAGATCGTACGCCTGGTACCGGCCGGCCCGGCCGCCAAGACCAAACAGGTGGCGCCGGCCGACAAGATCATCGGCGTCGCCCAGGGCAACAAGGAAATGGTCGACGTGGTCGGTTGGCGCCTTGACGAAGTGGTCAAGCTGATCCGCGGCCCGAAAGGCTCGGTGGTGCGCCTGGAGGTCATCCCGGCCAGCAACGCGCCGAACGACCAGACCAGCAAGATCGTCTCGATCACCCGCGAAGCGGTCAAGCTCGAGGAGCAGGCGGCGAAGAAGTCGGTGCTCAAGCTCAAGCAGGATGGCCGTGACTACAAGCTCGGCATCATCGAGATCCCGGCTTTCTACCTGGACTTCAAGGCATACCGCGCTGGCGATCCGGATTACAAGAGCACCACCCGCGACGTGAAGAAGCTGCTCACCGAGCTGCAGAAAGAGAAAGTCGACGGCGTGGTCATCGACCTGCGCAACAACGGTGGCGGCTCGCTGCAGGAAGCCACCGAGCTGACCAGCCTGTTCATCGAGAAGGGCCCGACCGTGCTGGTGCGCAACAGCGACGGGCGCGTCGACGTGCTCGAGGACGAGAACCCCGGCGCCTTCTACAAAGGCCCGCTGGCACTGCTGGTCAACCGCCTGTCGGCGTCCGCCTCGGAAATTTTCGCCGGCGCCATGCAGGACTACCACCGTGCGCTGATCATCGGTGGCCAGACCTTCGGCAAAGGCACCGTGCAGACCATCCAGCCGCTCAACCATGGCGAACTCAAGCTGACGCTGGCCAAGTTCTACCGTGTCTCCGGGCAGAGCACCCAGCACCAGGGCGTGCTGCCGGACATCGCCTACCCGTCGATCATCGACACCAAGGAAATCGGTGAAAGCGCCCTGCCTGAAGCCATGCCGTGGGACACCATCCGTCCAGTGGTCAAGCCTGCCTCCGATCCGTTCAAGCCGTTCCTCGCCCAGCTCAAAGCGCAGCATGAGGCGCGCAGCGACAAGGATGCCGAGTTCGTCTACATCCGCGACCGCCTGGCACTGACCCAGAAGCTGATGAACGAGAAGACCGTCAGCCTCAACGAGCAGCAGCGTCGCGCCCGCCACGACGAGATCGAAGCCAAGCAGCTGGCGCTGGAGAACATCCGGCGCAAGGCCAAGGGCGAAGAGCCGCTCAAGGAACTGAAGAAAGAGGACGAGGACGCCCTGCCCGCCGAGCCGGACGACACCAAGCCCGAGGACGATGCCTACCTGTCCGAGACCGGTCGCATCCTGCTCGACTACCTGAGCCTCAGCACCTCGGTGGCCAAGCACTGAAGTGATGGCAAAATAATGTGACCTGTCATCAAACAGTCATCGGACTGTCGTGAAATGGAAGGGCCGAACGTGCAAGCGTTTGGCCCTTTTCAATTCAGGAAGCAGTCCATGACCGTCACCGAACAGCTCAGCGCATTGAGTGCCATCCTGGCTCAACGCAGCATCCACTGTCTGTTCCAACCCATCGTCTGCCTCTCCGAACGGCGCATCCTCGGCTATGAGGCCCTGAGCCGCGGCCCCTCCAACAGCCCTTTGCACTCCCCCCTGAACCTGTTCGCCATCGCCCGCCAGGCCGGTCGCCTGGGTGAACTGGAAGTGCTGTGCAGGGAAACCGCCTGCCGACGCTTCAGCGAGCTGAACCTGGCGGGCCAGCTGTTTCTCAACGTCTCGCCCGAGTCCCTGGTAGAACCCAACTACCCTTCCGGGCGCACCCTGCAAATGCTCGAACAGGTCGGCCTGGCCCCCAGCCGGGTGGTCATCGAACTGACCGAGCAGACGCCCACCGAAGACTTCCAGCTGCTGTACAACGCCCTGCACCATTACCGCGACATGGGTTTTTCCATCGCCCTGGATGACCTGGGTGCTGGTTACTCCAGCCTGCGACTGTGGTCGGAGCTGCGCCCGGACTACGTGAAAATCGACCGCCATTTCATCGATGGCATCCACCAGGACCCGCTCAAGCGTGAGTTCGTCGGCTCGATCCTGCAGATCGCCCGCGCTTCGCGCGCCCAGGTGATCGCCGAAGGCATCGAACTGGCCGAGGAACTGGCCATACTGGGCGACATGGGCGTGGACCTGGTCCAGGGCTACCTGCTGGGGCGCCCCCAGGAGTTTCCCCCAGGTGACAGCCTCGGCCTGCTGCCCCCGGCGCCGGATACCGCTGTGGCGCTGGATGAGGACAGCAGCGATCTCAGCGCCCTGCTCATCCTGCAACCCTCGGTCACGCGCGAGACACCCATTCAGCAAGTGCTCGAGGCGTTCCACCGCCAGGCCAACCTCAATTCGCTCGCGGTACTGGACGAACGTGGCAAACCATGCGGTATCGTCCACCGCCATTCACTTGCCGATGCCCTGCTGAAGCCCTTTGGCACCGACCTGTACGCCCGCAAACCGATCAGCCGGTTGATGAGCCAGGACTTTCTCGCCGTTGAGCGCAGCCAGTCGCTGCAGCAGGTCAGCCGGCTGCTTACCAGCCGAGCCCGCCAGCGTATCGAGGAAGACTTCATCATCACCCAGAGTGGGCGTTATCTGGGGTTGGGGCGGGTGATCGACGTACTCAAGCTGATCACCGAACAGAAGATCCAGCAGGCCAGGCACGCCAACCCACTCACCCTGCTGCCCGGCAACGTGCCGATCCAGCAATGCCTGGCGCGCCTGCTGCTACAACGGCGCGAGGCCGCCGTATGCTACGTGGACATCGACAACTTCAAACCCTTCAACGATATCTATGGCTATGCCCGTGGCGACGAAGTGCTGCTGTGCCTGGCGCAGTGCCTGAGCGACTGCGTCGACCCCAGCAGGGATTTCGTCGGCCATATCGGTGGGGATGATTTCATGCTGGTATTGGGATCGGCAGACTGGCGAGCGCGGCTTGAACTGCTGCTGGAGGCCTTCGTCCGGCAATGTCGACGCTTCTATCGCGGTGAACACCTGGAGGCCGGCTGTTTTATTGCCCATAACCGTCAGGGTCAACGGGAAACCTTCGAATTGCTGTCGCTGTCGATCGGGGTAGTCTGGCTCGCGCCGGGAAGCTGCGCAGGGCTGGATGCCGGCCAGTTGGCCGAGCTCGCCTCACAGGCGAAAAGAAAGGCCAAGGAAACCGGCGGGGCGAGCCTGAGCCTGATCGACACAACGGTACTGGAGTAAACCCTGGCAGGCTCCGGCAACCGCTACCGCGCCAGGTAGCCCTCTCCCCCGGTTTCAGGCCTCTTCCGGGTAGCGATACTCGAACACCCGCACCACTTCCGAGGCATGCCAGGACGCCGCCTCCATGCCGTCCACCGGCCCGGAAAACCGTCCCAGGCGCTCGACACACTCGAAAAACCCGGTGCGTGGCAGGCGGCTGGCGCCTTGGCTGATCACCAGCGAACTGCGCAGCGGCTGCTCGGCGCGGGCGTCGAGCACCGCCAGGTACTCAAGGGCCGCGGTCAAGGTCTGCATGGCCGGGCTGGGCAATTGCAAACGCTCAAGCAGTGCCCGGTAGGTCAGCAGATGGCGTTGCCGGCGGGCCAGGTCGAGCTCGCTCAGCAGGCCCTGCCATTGCTGACGGCTGATCCTGACCTGGCTCATGATGGCTCGCTCCAGCCGGCCACGCCCAGGTGCCAGGCCAGGCTGCGCAGAATGGCCGCGTCGGGGCGGCGCTCCCCGGACTCGATCATGGCCAGGTATGCCGGGCTGATGCCGACACTGCGTGCCAGCTGCTCCGGCGCCAGCCCCTTGGCCTGACGCAAGGACGCCAGCTCAGCCAGTGAGGACAGGCTGGCGCTTGGTTGAGTGCTGGCAACATTGCTTTCGGTGACGGGTGCGCTAGCCGGTGCCTGGCCTGCGGCCGCGAGCAACGCCTGATACTGCTCCCAGGGAACCACTGCGTACTCGGGCTGACCGTCCCGGCTGATGACCTGAATACCCATACAACCCCCTTGACGTTGGATTACGGCATGTAATCCGTAGGCATAACCCTTATGCCAATTATATTACCAACCTCGGGGGTCTGTGCGGAATCAGCTACCGGGCCGTTCCAGGCGCAGCGCTTCGGGGGTTTCCGGCAACCGTTCGACCACGCGCAGCCGCTCCGGCGCCTGGCTGTCGCGCCAGGCCTTGAAGCGGCCCAGCTCATCAGCCACGGTCTTGAGCACCCAGCCCAGCACGGCGATGTCATCGAGCAGGCCGACACCCAGCAGCCAGTCGGGGATGGCATCCAGTGGGCTGACGAAGTAGAGCAGCCCGGCGACGATGGTCACCAGTGCCTTGGGGCTGACGGCGCGGTACTCGCCACGCCACCAGGCCAGGCAAAGCGCCTGCATCAGGCGCAGGTCCTCGCGCAGCTGGCCCAGCCTCGGCCCTTTGCGGGCCACTGCGAACAGCAATGCCGGCAGCCGGCCGCGGCTGAGCAAGCGTTCGGCAAGGGGCAGGAAGCGGGTGAAATTCCAAGGTGCGCTCATGGGGCCTCCACAGGAGCCGGAGGTTATCCACATTTATTGTGGATAACCTTGTGAACAGGGCGGCATTGACGCCGCGTGGTGCCCACCGGGCAAGGGCCGGGTACGAATCGGGCGTTTTTTACACAACCGTTTCAAGCGCGCAAACGTTTTGCGACAAAGGCACCTGTATTCAGGCCGGGCACTGCTTGCGACAGTGAATGACGCCAACGGTTCGCGTCAAGCACTGCTGAAAACGACGACGCCCCGTCGAAACGGGGCGTCTTCATGCAACACGACGGCAGTTACTTGGCCGGTGCTTCGCCAGCCTTGGCCGGGTCTTTGATGGCCAGCAGTTCCAGGTCGAACACCAGGACCGAGTTGGCCGGAATCAGCGGGCTCGGGCTCTGGGCGCCGTAGGCCAGTTCGGCCGGGATGTACAGCTTGTACTTCTCGCCGACATGCATCAGTTGCAGGCCTTCGACCCAACCCGGGATCACACCGCTGACCGGCAGGTCGATCGGGCTGCCGCGCTCGACGGAGCTGTCGAATACCTTGCCGTCGGTCAGCTTGCCCTCGTAGTGGACGGTGACGACGTCGGTCGGCTTGGGTTGCGGGCCATCGGCCTTCTTCACCACTTCATACTGCAGGCCCGAGGCGGTGGTGATCACGCCAGGTTTCTTGCCGTTCTCCTCGAGGAACTTCTTGCCGGCGGCAGCTGCTTCCTCGCTGGCCTTGGTCAGGCGCTCTTCGGCGCGCTTCTGCAAGGCGGTGAAGGCTTCGACCAGTTCTTCGTCCTTGATGCGCTGTTCCTTCTTGCCAACAGCGTCCTCAATGCCTTGGGCGACGGCTTTCGAGTCGAGGTCGTCCATGCCTTCCTGGGCCAGGCTCTTGCCCATGTTCAGGCCGATACCGTAGGAGGCCTTCTGTGCTGGGGTCTTCAGCTCGACGCTGCTGGTCTGGGCGTCGCAACCGGCGAGGACCAGGCCTACCAGGGCAACCGCGGCCGCCAAACGATGCTGTTTCATGTAATTTCCTTGTTCATGCGCCATGAGGGCAATCAGGGTAAAGCCGCGAGCTTAGCAGGCGGCCGCGACCAATGGCTACCGGCATAAGAGCGGGTTGGGGGCAGGAAGTTCCTGGGTGAAAGCTTGTTCATGGTCGCACAGGCAGCCTTTGGCCAGTATTCACGCTGTTTCACGAGTCGTAGCACGCTTTTGCAGGTGAGGCTCCAGTCTTGCGATTGCTGTCGCGGCCTCTCGCCGGCAAGCCGGCTCCCACAGAAAACACCGTTGCCCTTTCAGGAACTGACTCAGGCGATCCCGACCTGGTTGCGCCCACTGTTCTTGGCCAGGTACAGCCCCTTGTCCGCCGCCGAGATCAGCTGCCGGCAATGGCTGCCGACACTTGGGGTCAGGGTCGCCAGGCCGATGCTCACGGTCAGGTGCGACGCCGCCTCGGGCACGGTATGGGCGATCTTCAGGCCCATGATGGTCTGGCGCAGTTTTTCGGCCACCAGGCGCGCGCCACCGGGCGAGGTGTTGGGCAGCACCAGGGCGAACTCCTCGCCGCCATAACGCGCCGGCAGGTCGGTAGGACGCGAGCAGCAGCCACGAATGGCCTCGGCCACCTTGCGCAAGGCCTCGTCGCCGGCCAGGTGGCCGAAAC
Organism: Pseudomonas sp. WC1; assembly: GCF_050586565.1. Taxonomy (NCBI): domain Bacteria; kingdom Pseudomonadati; phylum Pseudomonadota; class Gammaproteobacteria; order Pseudomonadales; family Pseudomonadaceae; genus Pseudomonas; species Pseudomonas sp. WC1. The sequence goes on along the minus strand of NZ_JBOBDQ010000008.1, from coordinate 89,140 downwards.
TGTCGTTGAACGCCTTGAAATAGTCGACGTCGATCATCAGCAGCGACAACTGCTGCTGCTCGCGAATCGCCCGGCGCCATTCCAGCTCCAGGTACTCGTCGAAGTGACGGCGGTTGGACAACCCGGTCAGGCCGTCCGAGTTCATCAGCCGCTGCAGCATCAGGTTGGTGTCGAGCAACTGCTGCTGGCTCACGCGCAGTGCGCGGTAGGCCTCGTCGCGCTGCAACAGGGTGAGGTAGGAGCGCGAGTGGTAGCGGATACGCGCCACCAGCTCGATGGTGTCCGGCAACTTGACCAGGTAGTCGTTGGCCCCGGCGGCGAAGGCCGCGCTTTTGACCAGCGGGTCCTCCTTGGTCGACAGGACGATGATCGGAATGTCCTGGGTGGTCGGATTGTTGCGGTACTCGCGCACCAGGGTCAGGCCATCGAGGCCCGGCATGATCAGGTCCTGGAGGATCACCGTGGGCTTGATGCGCATGGCCTGGGCCACCGCCTGGTGCGGGTCGGCACAGAAGTGGAAGTCGATGTTCTCTTCGTGGGCGAGGCCACGGCGCACCGCTTCGCCGATCATGGCCTGATCGTCGACCAGCAGGACCATCGCCGCACTTTCGTTGATGGTCGTGAAACCTTCGATCGGTAGATCATTCATGCGTAATCACCCGTCCACTGCCGGCCACGCGGCGCGACTCAATACATATCGTCATTTCGGAAAGATTTCCATCAGTCGTCCGGCGATTCGCTCCAGCGGACGTATTTCCACCGCCGCGTCGATCGCCGCGGCGGCCTTGGGCATGCCGTACACCGCGCTGCTCTGCTGGTCCTGGGCGATGGTCAGGAAGCCCTGCTGGCGCATCAGTTTCAGGCCTTGGGCGCCGTCGCGCCCCATGCCGGTGAGCAGCACGCCCACCGCATCGCCGGACCAGCAACGCGCCACGCTCTCGAAGAACACATCGATCGAGGGCCGGTAGATTTCGTTGACGGGCTCGGCAGTGTAGGCCAGCTCGCCATTCTTAAGGAGACGGATATGGTGGTTGGTGCCGGCCAGCAGCACCTGCCCCGGCTGCGGCGGCTCACCCTCGCGGGCCAGGCGCACCGGCAGGCCGGAGGCGCTGCTGAGCCACTCGGCCATGCCCGCGGCGAATACCTGGTCAACATGCTGGACCAGCACGATGGCCGCCGGAAAACTGCGCGGCAGCCCCTTGAGCAGTACTTCCAGGGCGGCCGGCCCACCCGCGGACGAGCCGATGGCCACCAGTGCGCGGCGCTGCGAGGCCTCGCGCAGCGGCACGCTAACCGCCCGAGGCGCGCTGGGCCGCTGCTGGCCGATCAGCCAGCCGATATTGAGGATCTTGCGCAGCAGTGGCGCGGCTGCCTCGCGTGCATCGCCCGCGCCCAATGCCGGGGTGTCGACCACATCCAGGGCGCCATGGCCCATGGCCTCGAACACCCGGTGCACATTCTGTTTGCGATCCACGGTGACGATGACGATGGCGCAGGGGGTTTCGGCCATGATGCGCCGGGTCGCTTCCACGCCGTCCATGACCGGCATGATCAGGTCCATGAGGATCAGGTCCGGCGTCTGCTCGGCGCACAGGCGCACCGCCTCGGCGCCGTTGCCGGCGACCCAGATCACCTGGTGCGCAGGCTCGAATGCCAACGCCCGGCGCAGGGCCTCGACGGCCATGGGCATGTCGTTGACAATGGCGATTCTCATCCCTGGGCACCTCCGATCAGCTCCACGACCGCATCCAGCAACGCATCGTCATGGAAGCTGGCCTTGGCCAAATAATAGTCGGCACCGGCATCCAGTCCACGACGCCGGTCTTCTTCGCGATCCTTGTAGGACACCACCATCACCGGCAGCGATTGCAGGCGGTTGTCGCGCCGCACCAGGGTGACCAGCTCGATCCCGTCCATGCGCGGCATGTCGATGTCGGTGATCAACAGGTCGAAATCATCGCTGCGCAGCGCGTTCCAGCCGTCCATGCCATCCACGGCCACCGCCACTTCGTAGCCGCGGTGGCCCAGCAGCTTGCGTTGCAGCTCGCGCACGGTGAGCGAGTCGTCGACCACCAGGATGCGCTTGCGCACCGCACCCTTGGCGCCCCGCCCACCGCGCTCGATACGCTCCAGGCGGCCGGTGCTGAGCAGCTTGTCCACCGAGCGCAGCAAGTCCTCGACATCGACGATGAGCACCACCGAACCGTCGTCGAGCAAGGCCCCGGCGGAGATATCCTGGACTTTGCCCAGGCGGGGATCCAACGGCATCACCACCAGCACCCGCTCGCCGATCAGCCGCTCGACGGCCACCCCATAGAGCTGCTCGCGCTCGCGGATCACCACCACCCGCAGGCTCTGTTCGTCGCCCTGTGCCGCCGGCCGGTTGAGAAGCTGGCTGGCGGCCACCAGGCCGATGTGTCGCCCTTCGTGCCAGAAGTGCTGCCGCCCTTCGATCTGCACGATGGCCTCGGCCGCCACGTCGACGGTGCGCTCGATATGCGCCAGCGGGAAGGCGTAGGCCTCGCCGCCCACCTCGACGACCAGGCTGCGAACCACCGACAAGGTCAACGGCACTTCCACATGGAAGCAACATCCCTGGCCGGCCACCTGAGTCAACTCGATGGAGCCGCGCAGCTCACGGACCATGTGCTGCACCGCATCCAGGCCGACACCGCGCCCGGACACTTCGGTGACCGTGTCGCGCAGGCTGAAACCCGGCAGGAACAGGAATGTCAGCAGCTCGGCCTCGCTCATCTGCGCCACCGTCTCGGCCGGTGACAATGCGCGCTCGACGATACTCTCGCGCAAGCGCTGCAGATCGATGCCGGCACCGTCGTCAGACAGTTCGAGGATCAGCAGCCCGGCCTGGTGCGAGGCGCGCAGGCGCACGGTGCCCTCGCTCGGTTTGCCGGCCAGCAAGCGCTGCTCGGGCAGTTCGATGCCATGATCGACCGCGTTGCGCAGCAGGTGCGTCAGCGGTGCCTCGAGCTTTTCCAGCACGTCACGGTCGACCTGGGTCTTCTCGCCCTCGATCAACAGGCGCACCGGCTTGTCCAGCGAGCGCCCGAGGTCGCGGACCATCCGGCTCTGGCCGGTGAGCACATCGGCGAACGGACGCATGCGACAGGCCAGCGCCGTGTCGTACAACAGTTGCGCGCGCTGGCTGGCCTGCCAACCGAATTCGTCGAGATCGGCCGCCTGCTGCAAGAGGATCTGCTGGGTTTCAGCCAGCAACTGCTGGGTCTGGGCCAGCGCTTCCAGCACCTCCGGCCCCTGCCCGCTCTCTTCCAGCTGGACCTTCAGGCCATCGAGGCCGCGCATGCCCTGGCCATGCATGCGCTTCAGGCGCTGCAAGGTGGCCAGGTAGGGTTTCAGCCGCTGGGTCTCGACCAGCGACTTGCTCGACAGGTCCAGCAGGCTGTTCAGACGGTCGGCAGTCACCCGCAATACCCGCTCTCCCCCCTCGCCACCACGCTTGCCGGCCTTGCGGGCAGGCACGGGCTCAGCTTCCGGTTCAGGCTCCGTGGGGGCCTGGAGCGTTGGCTCGGGTTCCGGCCGCGCTGGCATGACAGCGGGCGGCACGCTTGGAACGCCAGCCTGCGCGGGCGCAGAAGGGTCGAGCAACGCGGTCATCTGTGCCAGGAACACCGCCACGGCGGCTTCGCCGCCCTGATCTCCAGGGGTCGCGATACGCATCAACAGGTCGGTACCTTGCAACAAGGCGTCGATATGCTCCGGGCGCAGCAGCAGGCGGCCCTCCTGAGCGGCCACCAGACAGTCTTCCATGACGTGGGCGACGCTGACCCCGGCATCGATGCCGACAATGCGCGCCGCCCCCTTGAGCGAGTGCGCCGCACGCATGCAGGCCTCGAGTTGATCGGGTTGCGCAGGGTTGCGCTCCAGCGCCATCAAGCCGGCGCTGAGCACCTGGGTCTGGGCCTCGGCCTCCAGGCTGAACAGCTCGAGCAGCGACGCATCGCGCATTTGCTCCGGGGTCATGACAGGCTCCGCTTCACGGCTGACATCAGGTGTTGTTCATCCAGCACTCGCACGCTGCGCCCTCGCCACTGCAACACGGCAGCGGTGAAATGCGCCGCATCGCGGCCGTTGTCCTGGCCCGCAAGGTCAAGCCGATGGATGCCGTCGATCTCGTCCACCGGCACCACCACCGGCCCGCCCTCGGCCGCCAGGATCAGCATGCGCGGCATGCTCCGCCCGGTGCGCTCCGCGCCCGCCTGCGTCGGCACGCCCAGCAGGTCGGCGAGCGACAGGCAAGGCACCAGCGCACCGCGCACATTGGCGACGCCCTGCAACACCCGCGAGCGCTGGTGCGGCAACGAGTGCACCGGCTGCGCCGGGGCGATCTCGGCCAGGCAGGCGGTGGCCAGGGCCAGCCACTCCTCGCCCAGGCGGAACAGCAGCATCGAGCGGCCGACCGCGCATTCCTCCACGATGGCCGTTTCGACCTGCTCGTCCTGGACCAGCGCATAGCGGTCCAGCAGGCGCGTGGCCGCGTCGGCATACACCTCGCAATTGCGGCAGTGCACATGCCGCTCCAGCAACGGGCACTGCTTGTCGCCATGCACGCCGATGCGGTTCCAGCAATCATCGATGGGCTGGTCGTCATTGGCGATCAGTTGCATATGGTATCCGCCGCTCATCGTTCAGACTCCCTGCCAGCTCGGGCGGCACGCTCCTGCAGGCGCCGGGCACCGGCATCATCCCCCTGCGCGGCCAGCAGCATGGCCAGGTGCATCAGTGCCTCAGGGTGCTGCGGCTCGAGGTATAGCGCCTTGCGATAATGGGTGATGGCCTGCGCGGCATCGCCTTCGGTGTCACTGAGCAACCCCAGCCAGTAGTAGACCTGCGCCTTGGGGGCGAACTGGCGCAGATAGCGTTCGCAGTCCGCCCTGGCCTGCTGGTTTTCACCGGCATTGGCCTGCCGGGCAATGAGGGCCAGCAACTGCGCTTCGCCCTGCGCCGGGACCGGCGCCGCTGGCACGGCGCTCGACCTGGCGGCTCGGGGCGGCAGTGCCACGAGACGCGGCGGCGGCGGCGCGACCGGCTGGCGCGCAACCGGCAACGGCTTGGCAACAGGCGGTGGGGCATCATCCTGGCGCACATAGGCGAATGACTGGGCAATCCCCAGCGGCCGCATGCCCAGGCGCGCCAGCAGGCTGCCCTCGGCGGGGCCGATGAACAGCACGCCCTGAGCGTGGATCAGGCGCTTGAGTACCTCGAACACTCGCTGCTGGGTCGGAACATCGAAGTAGATCAGCAAGTTGCGGCAGAACACAAAATCGTACAACCCTTCACGCGCCTTGAGCGCCGGGTCGAGCACGTTGCCCGCCTGCAGGCTGACTTGCTGGCGCACCCGCTCATCCAGGCGATGGGTATCGCCGCTTGGGCTGAAGTGCCGCTCGCGAAAGGCAAGCTCGCTGCCGCGGAAGGAGTTGCGCCCGTATAGCGCCTGCTCGCCCTTGGCCACCGAACTGGGGCTGATATCAATGCCATCGACGCGGAAAGCGCCCGGGCTCAGGCCACCGTCGAGCAAGGCCATGGCGATCGAGTAGGGCTCCTCGCCCGTCGAGCACGGCAGGCTGAGGATGCGCAAGGGCCGTGCGCCGGCAAGTTCTGCCGCACGCTTGTGCGCCAACCCCGCCAGCGCGGTGAAGGATTCGGGGTAACGGAAGAACCAGGTCTCCGGAACGATGACCGCCTCGATCAAGGCCTGCTGCTCATCGCTGGACTGCTGCAAACGCAGCCAATAGTCGTCGAGATCCGCAGCCTGCACGAGCGTGCAGCGCTGGCGCAGTGCGCGCTCGACCATCGCTGTGCCGACCGACTCCACGTCCAGCCCGATACGTTCCTGCAGGAAACGGAAGAAACGTTGCTCGCTCATGCTGGCTCCTGCCCGGGCTCGACGGGGTACAGCAGCTCACGCACCGCGTCCGACAACAGGTCGTTCACCTGGATGCGCTGCAACAAACCGCGGGCGTCCTGGCGCACCGGCCCGAGATAGCGCGCGTCGGCATTGTCCAGGCCGTATGGCTGGAATTCCTCGGGGGCACAGCGCAGCGTATCGGTGGCCTGCTCCAGGACAAGCCCCAGTTGCAGGTCAGGACGGCGCGGGTCAGCGCGATAGTGCACCAGGACCATCCGCGTACTGCTGCGCGACTGTGCCGGCATGCCGAAGCTCAGCGCCGACAGGTCGATCACCGGTACCAACGCACCACGGTGGGCGAGCACGCCGGCCACCCAGCCCGGCGCCTGGGCGATGGGTTTGAGGGTACGACACGGCAGCACTTCGATCACCTCACGCACGTCCAGGGCGAAGCGCTGGTCGGCGATGCGAAATTGCAGGTACAGCACGCCCTTGCCGGCTGATTCGCGATCCTCGCGAGGGGACGGTTCGTTCATCGTCGTCAGACTTTGAACCGCGAAACACCGCCACGCAGCCCGGCGGCTACCTGGCTCAGTTCGTCGATGGCGAAGCTGGCCTGGCGCAGCGATTCCACGGTCTGGGTACTGGCATCGCTGAGCTGGGCCAGTGCCTGGTTGATCTGCTCGGCGCCGGTGGCCTGGGCCTGCATGCCCTCGTTGACCATCAGCACCCGCGGCGCCAGCGCCTGTACCTGATGGATGATCTGGCTGAGCTGCTCGCCCACTTGCTGCACCTCGAACATGCCGCGGCGCACTTCCTCGGAGAACTTGTCCATGCCCATCACCCCGGCCGACACCGCCGACTGGATCTCGCGCACCATCTGCTCGATGTCATAGGTGGCCACGGCGGTCTGGTCGGCCAGCCGGCGTACTTCGGTGGCGACCACGGCGAAACCGCGACCGTACTCACCGGCCTTCTCTGCCTCGATGGCGGCGTTGAGCGACAGCAGGTTGGTCTGGTCGGCGACCTTGACGATGGTCACCACCATCTGCGTGATATTGCTGGCCTTCTCGTTGAGGATCGCCAGCTTGGCGTTGACCAGGTCGGCGGCGCCCATCACCTGGTGCATGGTCTCCTCCATGCGCGCCAGGCCCTGCTGGCCGGCACCGGCAAGGCTCGAGGCCTGGTCGGCCGACGAAGTGACTTCGGTCATGGTGCGCACCAGGTCCCGCGAGGTCGCGGCGATTTCCCGCGAGGTGGCGCCGATCTCGGTGGTGGTGGCGGCTGTCTCGGTGGCGGTGGCCTGCTGCTGCTTGGAGGTGGCGGCGATCTCGGTGACCGAGGTGGTCACCTGCACCGACGAGCGCTGGGCTTGCGACACCAGGTTGGCCAGGGATTCGGCCATTTCGTTGAAGCCACCCTCGATCGCGCCGAACTCATCCTTGCGGTCCAGGCTCAGGCGCATGCTCAGGTCGCCCGAACGCAGGCCGTCGAGGGCGTGCACGATGCGTTGCATGGGGGCGGTGATCGCGCGCATCAGCAGCAGGCCGCAAATGCCGGCGGCGACGATTGCCAACAGCAGCGAGACGATCATGCTGCCTTTGGCGGTGGCCACGGCGCTGACGATTTCATTGGTGGCGTTGTCGGCCGACTCCCGGTTGCGCTCGATCACTTCGTTCAGATGCAGGCGCCCTTCTCTCCAGGCGGGCGTCAGCACCTCGGCGATCAAGCGCTGGGCTTCGGCGTAGTTCTTCTGGCGATAGGTTTCCAGGACCTGATCGACGATCTTGACGTAAGCCTCTTCCTGGCGCGTGAAATCGTCGAACGCGGCCTGGTCGGCCGGGTCGCGGATAGTGCCCTGGTAGCTGGCCATATGCTGCTTCAGACGGTCGTCGAAACTCTTGAACAACTCGGCATCGGTCGTGGTGAACTCGCGGTGGTTCGACAGGCCGACCAGTTGCTGGCTGGTCACGTAGCTGTCGACCCAGGCGCTGCGGATCATCGAGCTGTAGTAGAGCCCGGGAATGCTGTCGGACCCTACCGCCTCCTCGCTGGACTCGATCGCCACCAGCCGCGAGTAGGCGGCCACGATCATCAGCAGCATGATGGCGATGATCACGGCGAAACTTGCCAGGATCCGTTGGCGCAAGGTCCAGTTCTTCACATTCAGCCCTCAGGAATTCGATACGAGCGGGAAAAATCGCCGAAGTATAGCCCAGGCTTCCTACGTATTTGCGGCTGAATGCTGCTGTATTCAGGCCTCCGTGCCCATTGATATGGCCAATTGCAGGCTCATTGATCCGCGGCAAGCCTGACCTGGTTCTCCAGCTCCAGGCGCAAGGCAGGGTCCAGACGCAGCTGGCGCGCCAGTTCGTCGAGGTAGGCGCGCTCCATGAAATTCTCCTGGTCGACCATCATCACGCTGGCCAGGTACATCTCGGCGGCCATTTCCGGCGTCTGCGCGGCGCGGGCCACTTCGGCCGGATCCAGCGGCTTGTTCAGTTCGGCGTGCAGCCAGTGCTGCAACTCGCGGTCGCTGTCCAGGCGAGTGAACTCGCCTTCGATCAGGGCCCGCTCACGGTCATCGATATGGCCGTCGGACTTGGCTGCCGCCACCAGCGCCCGCAGCACTGCCTGGCTGTGTTGCTCGACCTGGGCCGGCGGCAGGCGATCCAGCGTCTGCGGCTGCTGATCGCCGGCGCCCTGGCGTGCCTGCCAGTTGCCATAGGCCTTGTAGGCCAGCACCCCGAGCGCGGCCAGGCCGCCGTAGGTCAGGGCCTTGCCGCCGTATTTGCGGGCCTTCTTGTTGCCCAGCAGCAAGCCCATGGCCCCCGCTGCCAACGCGCCACCGCCCGCACCGGACAACAGGCTGCCAAGGTTCCCCGAACCTTTGTCGCTGACGCCCTTGCCCTGCTGGTTCTGCAGCAGGGATTGACCGGTTATCAAAAGCTGATCGAGCAGACCACGCGTGTTCATCTGACAGGCCTCGCAAACATTCACGGTTGAGAAGGCCCCAGAGTAGGCCGACAAGCTGAAGCCTCGCTTAACGCATTTGCATCCGAATGTTGCCCTCCTCGGTTTGTTGCCACGGCCAGTCGCTTCTAATCTGTAGCGTCACTGCGGCACAGTGCGCTCGAGTACCACAAGGAGAACCGCTCCATGCAAACCCGAATGCTGATCAACGGTCACCTGGTGAACGGCGAAGGCCCGGCCTGGACCGTGCTCGACCCGGCCAAGGGCAGTGCCCTGGCACAGATCAACGAAGCCACCGAGGCCCAGGTCGACATCGCCGTGCGCGCCGCCGACCAAGCCTTCGAGCACTGGTCGCAGAGCACGCCGAAGGAGCGCGCCAGCGCATTGCTGGCCATTGCCGAGGTCATCGAACGACACGGCGAGGAACTGGCCCGGCTGGAATCGGACAACTGCGGCAAGCCCTATGCCGCGGCGCTCGGCGACGAGATCCCGGCCATCGCCGATGTGTTCCGCTACTTCGCCGGTGCCGCACGCTGCCTGGGTGGCCTGGCGGCGGGCGAGTACCTGCCCGGGCACACGTCGATGATCCGCCGCGACCCGCTGGGCGTGGTCGCCTCCATCGCGCCTTGGAACTACCCGCTGATGATGCTGGCCTGGAAGATTGCCCCCGCGTTGGCCGCCGGCAACACCGTGGTCATCAAGCCATCGGAGCTCACCCCGCTGACCGCCCTGCGTCTTGGTGAGCTGGTCGGTGAGCTGCTACCGGCCGGCGTGCTCAATATCCTTTTCGGCCGTGGCCAGACCGTCGGCAACCCATTGGTCACCCATGCCAAGGTGCGCATGGTGTCGCTGACCGGCTCCATCCCCACCGGCGCGCACATCATTGGCGCCACCGCCGACAGCGTGAAGCGCATGCACATGGAATTGGGCGGCAAGGCACCGGTGCTGGTGTTCGACGACGCTGACCTCGACGCTGCCATCGATGGCATCCGCACCTTCGGCTTCTACAACGCCGGGCAGGACTGCACCGCCGCCTGCCGGCTGTACGTGCAGGACGGCATCTACGAACGCTTCGTCGAACGCCTGGGCGCGGCGGTGGCGAGCATCAAGCCAGGCCCGCAGCAGGCGGCCGACACCGAACTCGGCCCGTTGATCAGCGCCCAGCATCGCGACAAGGTCGCCGGCCTGGTAAACCGTGCCATCGCCCAGCCGCACATCCGCCTGGTCACCGGTGGCAAGGCACTGCCCGGTGATGGCTTCTTCTTCGCGCCGACCGTGCTGGCCGATGCGCTGCAGGACGATGAAATCGTCCGCCACGAGGTGTTCGGCCCGGTGGTGTCGGTCACCCGCTTCAGCGACGAAGCCCAGGCGCTGGAGTGGGCCAACGACTCGGAGTATGGCCTGGCCTCGTCGGTGTGGACCCGTGACAGCGGACGCGCCCACCGCCTCGCCGCACGGCTGCAATATGGCTGCACTTGGGTCAACACGCATTTCATGCTGGTCAGCGAGATGCCGCACGGCGGGCAGAAGCATTCCGGCTATGGCAAGGACATGTCGATGTACGGGCTGGAGGACTACACCTGTGTGCGCCATGTGATGTTCAAGCACTGATGCACCAATAGCCGGTGGGGGCAAAACACCCACCGGCTGTTGTTGCAACGCACCGCGATATCCGCCAAACCGCCTGCGGCTGAGTCAGTCGCGCAGGTCCGATTCGTGGATCGGGTTGGCCCGGCTTGTCGCGCGTTGGTATTGCGCCGGCCAGGTCGCCTTGTTGCCGCCCAGGTCGTCGTCGGCGTGCAATGGCCAGTAAGGGTCGCGCAACAGTTCGCGGGCCAGGAAGATCATATCGGCCTGGCCGGTACGCAGGATATGCTCGGCCTGGGCCGGCTCGGTGATCATGCCGACGGTGCCGGTGGCGATCTCCGACTCCTTGCGCACCCGCTCGGCGAAACGGGTCTGGTAGCCGGGGCCAGTGGGGATTTCTGCATTGACCGAGGTCCCTCCCGACGACACGTCGATCAAGTCGACGCCCAGGGCGCGTAGCCGGCGGGCCAGCTCCACGGTCTCGTCCGGGTTCCAGCCATCCTCGACCCAGTCGGTGGCCGACACCCGCACCAACAGCGGCAGCTCCTGTGGCCAGGCCTGGCGCACCGCCTCGGCGACTTGCAGGGTCAGGCGGATACGGTTTTCAAAGCAGCTGCCGTACTCGTCGCGGCGCTGGTTGCTCAGCGGCGAGAGGAACTGGTGCAGCAGGTAGCCGTGGGCAGCGTGGATCTCGACGACCTTGAAGCCGGCCTTCAAGGCCCGCTCGGTGGCGGCGACGAACGCGCTGACGACCTGCTGGATCTCGTCCTTGCTCAGTTCATGGGGGACGGTGTGCTCGGGGTCGAAGGCAATCCTGGAGGGTCCTACCGGCTGCCAGCCGCCGTCTTCGAGCTTGACGCTGCCGTGCTTGCCCAGCCACGGCCTGTGGGTGCTGGCCTTGCGCCCGGCATGGGCCAGCTGGATGCCGGGGACGGCGCCCTGGGCGGTGATGAAGCGGGTGATGCGCTGCAGCGCGGGGATCTGCGCGTCGTTCCACAGGCCGAGGTCTTCTGCAGTGATGCGCCCATCGGCGGTGACCGCGACCGCTTCACTGATCACCAGGCCGGCGCCACCGACAGCGCGGCTGCCCAGGTGCACCAGGTGCCAGTCATTGGCCAGGCCGTCGACGGCGGAGTACTGGCACATGGGGGAAACGGCGATACGGTTGGGCAGGGTCAGCTGACGCAGGGTGTAGGGTTCGAGCAGCAGGCTCATGGCGCACCTCCCAGGGACTCCAATGGTTGCCGGGCCGGCATTTGTAGTGGGGCGTGGGCCGGTACCGGTAGGTTTCAGCCTAGACCATGGCTCCGAGGGGCGTTCGCCCATCGCCCTGCGCCGCTCGTTCCTCCTCGCGCAAGGTCAGCACCTCGACGCCACTCTGCGTCACCGCCACGGTGTGCTCCCATTGCGCCGACAGGCTCCGGTCACGGGTAATTACCGTCCAGCCATCGCGCAAACCGCGGGTCCCGCGCCCACCCTGGTTGATCATCGGCTCGATGGTGAACACCATCCCTGGTTGCAGCTTCATGCCCGTGCCACGCTGGCCGTAGTGCAGCACCTCCGGCGCCTCGTGCATCTGCGTGCCGATGCCGTGCCCGCAATACTCGCGCACCACGCTGTAGCCGGCGGCCTCGGCGTGGGCCTGGATGGCGTGGCCGATATCACCGAGGGTCGCGCCGGGGCGCACCTGCTCGATGCCCTTCCACAGCGCGGCATAGGTGGTGTCCACCAGCCGCCGGGCCTCTTCGCTGATCTGGCCGATGCTGTACATCTTCGACGAATCGGCGATATAGCCGCCCTGCTCCAGGGTGATGTCGACGTTGACGATCGAACCCTCCTTCAGCACCTCGTCGGCCTTGGGCATGCCATGGCAGACCACATGGTCCACCGAGGTGTTCAGGGCAAAGGGAAAACCATACTGGCCCTTGCTCGCCGGCCGCGCCTTGAGGGTCTGGACGATGAAGGCCTCGGCGCGGTCGTTGATCTGCATGGTAGTCACGCCGGGGCGGATGAAACCGTCGAGGTCGGCGAACACCCGGGCCAGCAACTGGCCGGCACGGCGCATCAATTCGAGCTGGGCGGCGTCCTTGAGGATGACCTTGCTCATTGCAGCAGCTCCTTGAGATTGGCCTGCTCCTGGCGCAGCAACTGGCGCAGCAGTTCCTGGTAGGTGGCCTGCGGGTGCAACTCGGCCAGCATGCCGATGCGGATCCAGTGCTCGGCCTGGGCGTTGATCGAGCGCGACAGCGCGGCGCTGGCCACGCGCAGGTCTTCGTGGAGGTCGTCGGCGATCTTGACGATGCCCATGTGCGATTACCTATATATGAAACGTATGCGAATCATATATCCATAAGCCAGCTGGCGCCATTCGCTGGTGCACCGTTCCCCATATCGGTGCGCGCGCCCCTCCCGGGCGAGCCCACTCACACCGCAGAGACGCGCCCCGCCGTGATATGGCCCGGGATTTGCTGCCGGCAAGGCATCGAGGCCATCAACGCCGATGGTCCTCCCTCCACGACGAAGGCGCCGTGTTGCCCCGCTTGCCACTTGCAGGCCGGGCAGCCGGCGCCTTTGTCGTTTCGTCAGCAGGAGATCGTGATGAGCGGCAGTGAAGTGCGCAGTGTTTGCCCGTATTGCGGAGTCGGGTGCGGCATCGTCATGCACGTGAGTGAAGGCAAGATCGTCAAAGTCAGCGGCGACAAGCAGCACCCCAGCAACTTCGGGCGCCTGTGCACCAAGGGGCTGACCGCCCATGTGCCGCTGGAGGCCGGGCGCATGGCTCACGCGTTCGTCCGTGACCAGCGCAGCCAGCAGCCAGCCCGTCGCCCGCTGCAGACCGCCATCGCCGAGACGGCCGGGCGCCTGCGCACGATCATCGATACCCACGGCGCCGATGCCGTGGCTTTCTATGTCTCCGGGCAAATGTCGCTGGAGGCCCAGTACCTGGCCAACAAACTGGCCAAGGGCTTCATCCGCACCCGCCATATCGAGTCCAACTCACGCCTGTGCATGGCCAGTGCCGGCAGCGGCTACAAGCAATCGCTGGGCGCCGACGGCCCGCCCGGCAGTTATCAGGATTTCGAGCGCGCCGAGGTGTTCCTGGTGATCGGCGCGAACATGGCCGACTGCCACCCGATCCTGTTCCTGCGCCTGCTCGACCGCCTCAAGGCCGGTGCCAGGCTGATCGTCGTCGACCCCCGGCGCAGCGCCACCGCCGACAAGGCCGACCTGTTCCTTCAACTGCGCCCGGGTACCGATCTGGCCCTGCTCAATGGCCTGCTGCACCTGCTGCATGCCAATGGCCACACCGACGCGGACTTCATCGCCCGCCACACCGAAGGCTGGGAGGCACTGCCGGCGTTTCTCGCGGACTACCCCCCCGAACGCGTCGCGGCCATCACCGGACTGGCCGAGGCCGACATCCGCGAAGCCGCCCGCCTGATCGGCGAGGCGGGCGAATGGATGAGCTGCTGGACCATGGGCCTGAACCAGAGCATCCACGGCACCTGGCACAGCAATGCCCTGTGCAACCTGCACCTGGCCACCGGCGCCATCTGCCGCCCCGGCAGCGGGCCGTTCTCGCTGACCGGCCAACCCAATGCCATGGGCGGCCGCGAGATGGGTTACATGGGGCCGGGCCTGCCGGGCCAGCGTTCGGCGCAGGTGGCAGCCGACCGCGCCTTCGTCGAAGCGCAATGGCAACTGCCCCCCGGCACCCTGCGCAGTGAAGGGGGCGAAGGCACCGTGGCACTGTTCGAGCAGCTCAAGCATGGCGAGGTGAAAGCCTGCTGGATCATCTGCAGCAACCCGGTGGCCAGCGTCGCCAACCGCCAGCAGGTGATCGACGGCCTGCGCCAGGCACAGCTGGTGATCAGCCAGGACGCCTTCCTCGACACCGAGACCAACCGCTACGCCGACATCCTGCTGCCGGCGTCATTGTGGGCCGAGGGCGAAGGGGTGATGATCAACAGCGAGCGCAACCTGACCTTGATGCCCCGCGCCGTCGAGGCGCCCGGCGAAAGCCTCGAGGACTGGCGCCTGATCGCGCGCATCGCCTGTGCCCTGGGTTATGCGCACGCCTTCGACTACCCCGACGCCGAAGCGGTGTTCGATGAGATCCGCCGCTTCCACAACCCGGACACCGGCTACGACCTGCGCGGCATCGACTATGCCGACCTGCGCCAGGGCCCGCGGCAGTGGCCAAGCGCGCCGGGGCGCAAGGACGCTCGCAGCCCCCAGCGCTATGTCGCGCCAGACGCCCCACAGACGCCGGTGTTTCCGACGCCCACCGGCAAGGCCCGGTTCTTCGCCCGCCCCTGGCTGCCGCCGGTGGAGCTGCCCGACGCTGCCTTCCCCTTCGTGCTCAACACCGGCCGCTTGCAGCACCAGTGGCACACGCTGACCAAGACCGGCCAGGTACCCAGCCTCAACAAGCTGGAGCCCGGTCCCTTTGTCGAGATCCACCCCGACGACGCCCGGCGCCTGGGTATCGCGGACAAGGACCAGGTGGCGATCCGTTCGCGCCGCGGCCAGGCCGTGCTGCCGGCGCGACTCAGCGAGCGGGTGCTGCCGGGCAACTGTTTCGCCCCGTTTCACTGGAACGATCTGTACGGCGAGCAACTGGCAATCAACGCGGTGACCTGCGACGCGGTGGACCCGACTTCGCTGCAGCCGGCCCTCAAGCACTGTGCCGTGGCCCTGGAACGGGTCGCCGGCGAGCGCATCGACACCCTTGAACTGACGCTTCCCCCGGACCCCATCGCCATGCCCACCGCCACCCTGTCCCGCCTGCTCGGCCTAGAGACATTGCCGGCTCCGATCCTGGCCGAGCAAGAACGCCATTACCTGCAAGGTTTCCTGCTCGGCCTGAGCCAGGCCCGCACCGAAAACGTGCCTTGCCTGCCGCCCGATGCGCCCCTGGCGCCGGAGCGACGCCTGTTCGTCAACGGCCTGCTGGCCGGCCTGTTCGCCCGGCCCGCGCCGGCGTCGCAAGCAGCGCTCGAAAGCCCTCGTCACCACGTGCTGTGGGCCTCGCAGACCGGCAATGGCGAGCACCTCGCCGAACGCTGCGCCCAGCACCTGCGCGACGCGGGGCTGGTGGTCGCGCTCAGTTGCATGGAGGCGGTGCGCCCATCCCAACTGCGAGACGCCGCCAGCCTGCTGCTGATCGCCAGCACCTTCGGCGACGGCGATGCGCCGGACAGCGGCGCCACGTTCTGGCGAGCCCTGCAGGACGAAGAAGGCGCCAACTGTGCCACGCTGCCCTACGCCGTGCTGGCCCTGGGGGATTCGAGCTACGACCAGTTCTGCGGCTTCGGTCGCAAGCTCGACCAACGCCTGGCCGAGCTGGGGGCCCGGCGTCTGCTGGCCAGGGTCGACTGCGAGCCGGATTGCGAAGCGGCCTTCGGCGCCTGGCTCGATGCCCTGCTGCCCAAGCTTGGCAGTATCCCGACGGCTACCACCACCGCATCGGCCACCGCCCGCGACAAACACCAGCCCTTGCCTGCCACCTTGCGGGAGAACCGCCTCCTCAGCGGCCCGGATTCAACCAAGGAGACTCGCCAACTGGTCTTCGACCTATCCGGCAGCGACCTGCGCTATCAACCCGGCGATGCCCTGGGCGTATGGCCGCGCAATTGCCCGGGCCTGGTCGACGAGCTGCTGATGCTGATGCAGCTGGACGGCCAGGCCGAGATCGAACTCGAGGGCCATGCCCCAATGCCCCTGCGAACCGCGCTTGAGCGGCACCTGGACATCACCCAGGTCAGCCGCCAGCAACTCGAAGTCTTCAGCCAGCACGCCAGCGGCCTGCAACGCCTGCTGCTGCCAGCATGCAAGGACGAACTCAAGGAATGGCTGTGGGGCCGCCAGTTGGCCGACGTGCTGCGCGAGTACCCCCAGGTCATGCCGCTGGGCAACTGGTTGTCGCTGCTGAAACCCTTGCAGCCGCGCCTGTACTCGATCAGCTCCAGCCCCCGGGCTCATCCCGGCCAGGTACACCTGACCGTCTCCATCGTGCGCCATGGCCAGCGCAAGGGCGTCTGTTCGAGCTTCCTCGCGGACCGGGCAGCGGCGCTGGAGGTGGGGGTATTTGCGCAGCCATCGAAACATTTCCACCTGCCCGAGGACGACGGGGTGCCTATCGTCATGATCGGCCCCGGTACCGGTATCGCCCCCTTCCGCGCCTTCCTCGAAGAGCGCGAACTACGTGGGGCCCCAGGGCGCAACTGGCTGTTCTTCGGCGAACAGCATGCCGCCTGCGATTTCTACTACCGCGAACAATTGCAGGCCTGGGAGGCCTGCGGGCATGTGCGCCTGAGCACGGCGTTCTCCCGTGACCAGGTGGAAAAAGTCTATGTACAGCATCGCCTGCTGGAACACGGCGCCGAACTGTGGCAATGGCTGCAGGCGGGTGCCCATGTGTATGTGTGTGGCGATGCCCGGCATATGGCCCGGGATGTGGACACGGCCTTGCGCCAGCTCGTGGCGGAGCACGGCGGCCTGGACGAGACCACAGCTGCGGCGTATGTCGAGGGGTTGGGGCGGGACAAGCGCTACCTGCGAGATGTGTATTGATGCACCACGGTGGTGAGGCTTGCACCTTTGTTGTGCCCCGAACGGCCTCATCGCCGGCAAGCCGGCTCCCACAAGGATACGCCGCAAACGGGCCCGCAGCCCGGTGGGAGCCGGCTTGCCGGCGGTGAGTCCCGTGAAGGCTACCGATGGGTGGCCGCTTGGCACACTCCCTGCTTTTCAACGAAGTACAACAGCCCCTCGATCAACGGCGATCGTCCAGGGGCCTCACACTGATGAGTACAGGCAAAGGCGCCTGGAGCTTCGGCTCCAGGCGCCTTTTTCGT
Organism: Pseudomonas sp. WC1; assembly: GCF_050586565.1. NCBI lineage: Bacteria > Pseudomonadati > Pseudomonadota > Gammaproteobacteria > Pseudomonadales > Pseudomonadaceae > Pseudomonas > Pseudomonas sp. WC1. The sequence goes on along the minus strand of NZ_JBOBDQ010000008.1, from coordinate 71,836 downwards.
TTTTCCGTGATCGAGGATCGGCTATGCAGGCAACAGCGAACGAAGCACAACGAGCGCGACTGGTCATCGTCGGCAACGGCATGGTCGGCCATCACTGCGTCGAGCAGCTGATCGAACGCGGCGCCAGCGCGCGCTTCGAGCTGCACGTGTTCGCCGAGGAGCGCCAGCGCGCCTACGACCGGGTGCACCTCTCGGAATACTTCACCGGCAGTTGCGCCGAAACCCTGGCCCTGTGCGACCGCGACTACTATGCGAGCAACGGCGTGCACCTGCACCTGGGCGAGGCGGTAGTGGATATTGATCGCGAACGCCAGGAAGTGATCACCGCCGAAGGCCGCCTCGGCTACGAACAGTTGATCCTGGCCACCGGCTCCTATCCGTTCGTGCCGCCCATCGAAGGGTCCAGCGGCAATGCGCGCCTGGTCTATCGCACCCTCGAAGACCTCGATGCGATCCGCGCCGCCGCCGGCAGCGCCCGCCGCGGCGTGGTGGTCGGCGGCGGCCTGCTCGGCCTCGAAGCCGCCAACGCCCTCAAGTCGCTAGGCCTGCAAGCGCATGTGGTGGAGTTCGCGCCGCGGCTGATGCCAGTCCAGTTGGATAGCGAGGGCGGCGCGGCGCTCAAGGCGCGCATCGAGGCGCTGGGCGTAGGCGTGCACCTGGCCCGCGCCACCCAGTCGATCAGCACAGGCGAACACTACCGCTACCGCATGAATTTCGACGGCGGCGAACACCTGGAAACCGACCTGATCGTGTTCTCCGCCGGCATCCGCCCGCAGGATGCCCTGGGCCGAACCTGCGGCCTTACAATCGCCCCCCGCGGCGGCGTGGTGATCGACGGTCAGTGCCGCTCCAGCGACCCGCGCATCTTCGCCATCGGCGAATGCGCTTCGTGGAACGGCAGCGCGTTCGGCCTGGTCGCCCCGGGATACGCCATGGCACGTAACCTGGCAGCCCTGTTGATGGGCGAGTCGGCAAGCGAGTTCAGCGGCGCCGACATGTCGACCAAGCTCAAGCTGCTGGGTGTGGATGTTGGCTCCATCGGCGATGCCCAGGGCGTCACGCCGGGGGCGCGCAGCTATCGCTTCATCGACGAAGCCACGGCCTCCTACCGGCGCCTGGTGGTCGATGCCAGCGGCAAGCGTGTGCTTGGCGCGGTGCTGGTCGGCGACAACAGCTACTACGACACCCTGCTGCAATACGCCCAGAACGGCATCAAGCTACCGGCCGACCCGGCCGCGCTGATTCTGCCCCAGGGCTGCGGCGCGCCGGCGCTGGGCGCCGATGCCTTGCCCGACAGCGCGACCATCTGCTCGTGCCACAACGTCAGCAAGGGCGCGGTGTGCGCCGCCATCGACAGTGGCTGCGGCGACCTCGCCGCCGTCAAGGCATGCACCAAGGCCGCCAGCGGTTGCGGCGGTTGCGCGGCGCTGCTCAAGCACGTGTTCGAGCACGAACTGAGCGCCCGCGGCGTGACCGTCGACAAGAGCCTGTGCGAACACTTCGCCTACACCCGCCAGGAGCTCTACGGGCTGGTGCGGGTTGAAGGCATCCGCACCTTCAACGAGCTGCTCGAACGCCATGGCAAAGGCCAGGTGGGTTGCGCCATCTGCAAGCCGGCGGTGGGCAACATCCTCGCCTCGTGCTGGAACCAGCCGATCATGGACCCGGCGCTGGTACCGCTGCAGGACACCAACGACACCTTCATGGCCAACATGCAGAAGAACGGCACCTACTCGGTGGTGCCGCGCATCCCCGGCGGCGAGATCACCCCGGAAAAACTGATCGTGATCGGCCAGGTGGCAAAGAAGTACGACCTCTATACCAAGATCACCGGCGGCCAGCGCATCGACCTGTTCGGTGCCCAGTTGCACGAACTGCCGCTGATCTGGGGCGAGCTGATCGCCGCCGGCTTCGAGACCGGGCACGCCTACGGCAAGTCGACGCGCACGGTGAAATCCTGCGTCGGCAGCACCTGGTGCCGCTATGGCGTGCAGGACAGCGTGGCCATGGCGCTGCGCCTGGAGGACCGCTACAAGGGCCTGCGCGCGCCGCACAAGCTCAAGTTCGCGGTGTCTGGCTGCACCCGCGAATGCGCCGAGGCGCAAAGCAAGGACATTGGCGTGATCGCCACCGACAAGGGCTGGAATCTCTACGTGTGCGGCAATGGCGGCATGCGCCCACGCCACGCCGAACTGTTCGCCACCGACCTGGACGACGAGACCTTGGTGCGCCTGATCGACCGCGTGCTGATGTTCTACATCCGCACCGCCGACAAACTGCAGCGCACCTCGGTGTGGCGCGAGGGCCTCGAGGGCGGGCTCGACTACCTCAAACAGGTGGTAATCGACGACAGCCTGGGCCTGGCCCGCGAACTCGAGACGCAGATGCAGCAGGTGGTCGACCGTTACGAATGCGAATGGGCCAACGCCTTGGGCGATCCGGAAAAGCTCAAGCGCTTCCGCACCTTCGTCAATGACCAACGCGCCGATCCCGATGTGCACTTCGTGCGCGAGCGTGGCCAACGCCGGCCGGCGGCGCCCCTGCAGTTGATTCCCACCCATGAGGAGGCAATGTGATGAACCTGTCCAGCACGGCTGTAGCAAGTGAAACCCGCTGGCAGGCGGTGTGCCAGGCCAGCGACCTGGTCGCCGACTCCGGGGTGGTGGTGTGGCATGAGGGCGAGCAGGTGGCGTTGTTCTACGTGCCGGGACAAGGGCGGGAGCTGTATGCCGTCGGCAACCGCGATCCACGCTCAGGCGCGAACACCATCGGCCGTGGACTGCTGGCCAGCCTGGGAGCAACGGTGGTGGTGGTGGCACCGCTCTACAAGCAGCATTTCTGCCTGCAGGACGGTGCGTGCCTGGAGGATCCGACACAGCACTTGCCAGTGTGGCCGGTGCGTATCCGTGGGGCGACGGTCGAATTGGGGCTGAGGCTCATATGACACGGCCAGGTACAGCTCGATCACCCGACGTCAGTGAGATCAAGGTACAGCCTCGAATCCGCCCGGGTCAGTTCAGCCGCAAGCCTGCCTTGATGGCTTCCCAATGGGCAAGATCGACCGCTTCCAGCGGTGTTTCCTTGCTATAGCTGACCGCCACGAAACGGGCCTGCCCGCTTGGCGTGTAGGCCAACTGACGTTGATACGAGACCACTTCGCCGCGCTTGAACTGCAGGCTGACTTCCAAGCCGTGAATGGCACGATCGACGCCGGCGCTGACCGGCAGTGGGTCGCTGATGACCGCCCCAAGGCGCTCACGCAACTGCGCCAGTTGCTGCTGGTAAAGCGCCTCCAGCGTCTGCCCGGCAGCCAGCGGACTGCGGGCGATCACCAGGGTGGTGCCACGCTGACGGAAGGTCAGCATGTTCATGGTGGTGTCTTCGGGCGTTTCATCGCCCAGTTCAAGGACCAGGTCCTGGGTCAGGTAGGCGGCCATTGCGCAGCTCCATGCATCGAAGCGGCACACGCTAAAGGTTCGGGGCTTTGCCTGCAAGGGAGGAACCGCCGTCCGCCGACGAAGATCACCCGGACGTTGCAGGTCTGGCCCGCACGGATACACTGCCCGGCATGAACCTCGATACCCGCATCAAGTTCCGCCATCTGCTGTGCTTCCTGGAGATTGCCCGACAGGGCAGCCTGGCCAGGGCCGCCGACGTGCTGGCGATCAGCCAGCCTGCGATCTCCAAGACCCTCAAGGAGCTGGAGGATCTGCTGGAAGCTCGCCTGTTCGAGCGCAGCCACCAGGGCGTCGCCCTGACCCCGGCCGGTACCCGCTTCATGCGCTATGCCGGCCCCAGCGTGCAAGCGCTGCGTGACGGGGTCGGCAGCGTGCGAGGGGAAGCGCGGGCGCCGTCGCAGGTGCGTATTGGCGTGCTGTCGACTGTCGAAGGGTTACTGATGCCCGAGGTGCTGTGCCGCTTGCACCAGCAGCACGAGGCATTGGTAATCAGCGTGGTGACCGGGGCCAGCGCCCAGCTGCTCGGGCAGTTGCACCTTGGCGAGCTGGAACTGGTGATAGGCCGTATGACCGACAGCCCGCAGATCCAAGGGCTGTCGTTCGAGCACCTGTACAGCGAGTCGATGACCCTGGTGGTGCGACCCGGACATCCGCTGCTGGCGGCTCAGCCTATTGATCGCACGCAGGTCGGTGCCTATCCACTGGTGCTGCCACCGCCAGGCACGACCATTCGCCGGCATGCCGACAGCCTGTTCGTGCAATGCGCGATCCAGCTGCCGGCACAGCGCCTGGAGACTCTGTCGCTGGCCTTGAGCAGGCGCTACGTGCTGGGCAGCGAGGCGGTCTGGGTGGCGCCGCGCGATGCCGTGCTGATCGACCTCGGGCGGGGAGAACTGGTCGAACTCGACCTGGGTGTGCGTGAGCCGGGCGGCTCGGTGGGCATCTGCCGCAATGCGGCCTTGGCGCAGAGCCTGCCAGCGCAGTGGTTGTGCGAGGTGCTCCGGGAGGTCGCCGAAGCTTACCGGATTGGGACATACCCCTGACAACCCGACGCGCGGATTCCTATACAATCCACGCCAGTTACCAGCGCCTCCAGGACCTCTTTCATGGACGAAACCGCGCAGCACTGGCTGCATGCCCTCTCCGCCCCCATGGCCGCCCTCAACGGCGCCAGCTACACCGCCCCCGACTACTTCGAAGGGGAAGACCAGACCGATCTGGAGCGCTGGTGGGGGATCAGCGACCGCGCCCAGTTGCTGGACATGCTGAACATGGCCGACAACGGCCACGCCACCGAAATGAGCGAAGCCTACTGGCAGTACCAGCGCTGCCTGCCCAGCCAGTGGCAGGCCCTGCTCGACACCTTGCCCCCACGCGAACGCATCCGCCACGAATACGCCGCCCGCACCTTCCCCGACTGTGGCCCGGGCGGCACCCGGGCCTGGGACCTGGGGCGCATGAGCTTCCTGCTGCGCGCCGGGGTCAAGAAAGGCCTGATCGACCGCGACGAAAGCCTCTACCTGCACTACCGCCTGGCTCTGCGCGCACGCCACTACTACAACCGCTGGGACTGTTACCTGGCCGGCTACCTGTTCGGCAAGGCGCTATGGAATGTCAGCGACAGCAGCGACGAGACCTTGGCCGCCGATCTCGAGCGCCAGGGCAGCGAGCACTGGAACCGCTGCATCCTGCTTAACCTGCGCCTCGGCGCCCATGAGTTGCTGGCCGGGTTGCCCTGGGACATGGACCTGCCCGAGCCGCCGCGCCCCGCCACCCTGGAAGAGGACTGCTGGTCATGAGTTGCTGGATTCGCCTGGGGATCGAACCGACCCAGGACCTCGACGCCATCCGCCTGGCCTATCGCGGCCGCCTGCCCACGCACCACCCGGAAACCGACCCGGAAGGTTTCCAGGCCCTGCGCGCGGCCTACGAGGAAGCGCTGCGCCTGGCCCGCGAGCAGGAAACCCACGAGGCCGAGCCAACGGTCGCCGAGGACACGCCACATCCGACACTGCAGCACTTCCATCGCCTGCTCGAGGAGCCGTCGCTGCGCTTCGACCCGCAAGCCTGGCAGGGCTTCATCGCCGAGCTGGACGAACTGCCACTGGACGAACTGGACGACCTCGGCTGGCAGCTGTTGCACACCCTGCGAGACTGCGGGCCGCTGTCCCATCACTGCGCGGGCCTGCTAGCCCGGCGCCTGGGCTGGGCCGACCAGTTGCTGCGCCTGGACAACCCCCACGAAGTGGAAGCCTTCCTCGACCGTCTCGCGCAGCCGGACCCCTTCGATACCGCATGCATGCGCGACTGGCCAGCCCCGGCGCAGATGGAGAGCCTGTGGTATTTCCGCAGCCTCGAGTACTGTTACCAGCACCGCCCATTGTTCGAGTACGAGCAGTTCGCCAGCGTGCATACCTGCCTGGCGATCCCGGACGACTCGGCGCTGGTACAGCGCCTGCTGGTGCAGTTCAGCCAGGCCGGCATCGCCAGCCGGACCTTCCACGGACTGCTCCAGGCACAACAAGCGCAAACCCCGGACGATGCCGACCTGCTCTACCTGCTGGCCCGCCAGGCCGATGCCCTGGGGGCCGAGCAACAAGCGCTGGACTGCTGGTTGCGGCTGTACCGCCAACACCAGCATCCACAGGCCGAGCGCTGGCTGATCGACCTCTGCGCCCGCCATCAACCCCAGCGTCTGCCCTTGCTGATCCAGGCCTTCGACTGCTTGCATACGCCAGCCGGCTGGCCCGAGAACCTCGGCGACCCGGCCCAGGCCTTGGGCAGCCCGGGGCAGTCACCGCAGACCCTGGCGCGGTGGTCCGAAGCCTCGCGCCTGAAGCTGGACGGCATCGCCAACACCTTCGTCGACTGGCATCTGGACGGTGACGACGAACTGCCGCTGCTGGCCTGGCTGCTGCAGGAGCAGCCGGAGCAGAATCTGCACCGCTTGTATTGGCATGCCTGGGCCCTGCAGCGCGGCGAGGCCGGTTTGCTGCGCCTGGTCCTCGCCCAGCCACCGGCCGAGGACGCCCTCGACGCGCTGATCCTCGAGGGCTTCCAGCGCCAGGCGAGCCAGCAGTTGCATTGGCTCGATCAGGCTCCCGTGGTCCAGGCGCTGACGCAACTCAGCGCCAGCGATGATCCGGCGGCTACCTTGCCCGAGGCCCTGACCGAGGATGCCATTCGCCCGGTCTGCCGTGAATGGCTGCGGCGCATGCGGGTCTATCCGGCCCATGCCCTGCACACGCTCAACCGTCAGTTCGACATGCGCCGCCTGTTCACCACCCCGTTCGGCCTGCAACTGCAAGACCGCCTGGCCGAAGCCGGAGTTCTTTTACCTTCGATGCCCGAGGGCGAGGCACTGTGGCAGTGGCACCGCCAGCAGCTGTTCATGCTGGCCCTGCTGGAGCAACCTTCACGTTGGCTGGCACTGATCGATCCGGCCTTGCCCGGGCAGTTGCACTACCCGGCCGAGCATCCGTTCGCTCCGACACACGCCCTGCTCTGTCAACTGCTGACCAGCCCCGAAGGCGCCAGTGGACTGCTCGGCAGCCTGGATATCCGCGATCCGGTACAAGCCCTGATCTCGGCACGCCTGCTGACCTTGCAGCAGGCGCTCAACAGCATGCGCCTGCCCAACGCCGTGCAACTGCTCGCTTGCCTGGACAACGACGACGGCGGACTGCGTACCGATTATCCGCTGGGCTACCTGCTGTTCTGCGCAGTGCTGCACCATGATCCGTCGCTGGACGAACCACAGCGCTGCGCGTTGCGCGACCGCATGCAGGCGCTGGACCTGCAAGACGACTGGTTCGAAGCGCTGCGCCGGGGGCTGCTGAACGGCCAGGCCAAGCATCCGCCGGCTGCCGCGGTACGCGCGCAAGGCCTCGACAGCCGCACGGTCGACGACGTACTGGATGCGCTGCACCGCCTGCTGAACACTTGCACCCCACCCAAGACCCGGCTGCTGCGCGCCCTGCAAAAGGTCAAGGACGACCCGGAACAGGACCCCGGCCTGCGCTGCGCGATCATGGCCGTGCTGTCATGGAGCGAACGCCTGCTGTTGGACATGATCAAGGAACCGCCGGCGCCGATGTGGGCGTTCTGGAAGCTCAAGAGTCGACTGAACCGTACGGGCCTGGCCGTGCACGTGGCAATCATCGCCTTGGGCGCCAGCCTGATGCTCCATATCCCGGCGATGTTGGTGGCGATCAGCATCCTGTCGATCAGCGGCTTCCTGCGTCGCCTGCGCGACTTCGGCCACGGCGTGCCGGCACTGCTGCTGGTGATGGTGCTGACCCGCGTGCTGCCGTTCTCGTCACTGGTGCTGCTGGGCCTGCCCGGCGACAAGCTGCCAAACCGTTACGGCCCGGTACCGGGCAAAGGGCAGCCGCTGGAAGGCGGCCTGCAGGCCACCCTGCGCCGGCTCAACGCTCAGTAACGCAGCTCGTCGAGCGCCTGGCTCAATGCCTGGCGCTCACGGCTGATCTCGCCGGCCTGCTGCCCGGCCAGCACGGCATTGAAGGCGTCCAGCCAGCTGCCGATCAGCTCGCGCTCGTCGCCCAGGCTCTGCATCCAGGCTCGCTCCAGGCGGGCCAGCAAAGTGCGGTTGGGCAGCGTGTCACGTGGGTGGATCTTCAATTTTGCCAGGCGTTCCTCACTGGCCTGGCGTGCCTGCGCATCCAGCCCGGTGGGGCTGCGGTCGATACTGTGGCTGTGCTTCTGGCCGCTCTCGAGGAAGGTCACGTCCACTTCCAGCAGGCCGTTGATGTCGTAGCTGAAGCGCACGTCCAGCGACTGGATCTCGCCGGTCGGCTGCAACGGAATCTCGAAACTGTCCACCAGGATGTTGTCCCGCACCCATGGCCGCTCGCCCTGGTACACGGCGATGCGCACGAACTTCTGTTCCGGGTGGCTGCTGTAGAAACGCTGCACCTTGGACGTGGGGATGATCGTATTGCGCTCGATGATCGGCGAGAAGGCACCAGTGACATCCTCGCCCCGGGACGAGGCCACGCCAAGGGTGTAGGGGCAGACATCGGTCAGGATCAGTTCGTCGATGGCCGCGTCGCGGGCCTTGCACGCCGCCTGGCTGGCGGCGCCGAGGGCAACGATGGTATCCGGGTCCAGGTGCCGGTACGGCAGGCGCCCAAACAGCTTGGCCACCAGTTGCTGCACCTGCGGCATGCGCGTGGCGCCGCCGACCAGCACCAGGCTGTCCAGCTCGCGCGGGCTCAAGCGGGCATCACGCAGGGCCTGTTCGATGGGAGTGCGTACCCGTGCCAGCAAGGGCGCCCAGATCGCCTGCAGCTTCTGGTCGTCCAGCTGCCACTCGCGGGGCTGGCCATCCATGCTCCAGGCAAAGGTGCGACTGCCCTCGCCCACTTCGCACTTGAGCTGCTCGATGGCGTCGTGCAGGCTGGCCAGGGCCTGGGGCTCCAGGTCTTCGGCCTTGAGACTCCAGTCACGCAGGCAGGCCTGCAGCAGCGCCTCGGTGAAATCCTCGCCGCCCAGGTAGTTGTCTCCGGTAGAGGCATGCACCTCGATCAACGGCAGGGCGTACTCCAGTACCGTGACGTCGAAGGTGCCGCCGCCCAGGTCGAACACCAGGGTGCGCTCGAACTTCTGCTCATGCAGGCCATAGGCCATCGCGGCGGCGGTGGGTTCGTTGATCAGCCGCTGGACCTTGAGCCCGGCCAGTTCGGCCGCGAACACCGTGCGTTTGCGCTGCTCGTCGCTGAAATAGGCCGGCACCGAGATCACCGCCTCGCTCACCGGGCAGCCCAGATAGGCCTCGGCGTCCTGCTTGAGCGAACCCAGCACCAGCGCCGACAGCTCTTCAGGGGTGAAACGGTGTTCGCCCAGGGCGTAACGCTTGTCGCTGCCCATGAAGCGCTTGAACGCCGCGGCGGTACGTTGAGGGTGCGTGGTCAGGCGCGCCCGGGCGGCCTGGCCGACGAGGATGCTGCCATCGTCATCGACGCTGACCACCGACGGCGTCAGCACCTCGCCCAGAGCATTGGCGATCAGCCGCGCTTCGCCATCCTGCCAGACGGCGATCAGGCTGTTGGTGGTACCCAGGTCGATTCCCAGCAAGGGAGTGGTGTGTGTCGGAGCGGGAGAGAGGCTGGCATCCTGCATGGTCGGTCTCTTGCTTGCAGTAGGAACCGGCGCAAGGCCTGCTGGCCACTTGCGGCGGACAGGGGATTCTGACGCAACGCCAGAAACAAAAAAAGCGACCCTAAGGTCGCTTTCTCTGTTGCTTCCGGGTGTTCAGTGGGCCCTGGAAGCTTAATATGGCGCGGCGGACGGGACTCGAACCCGCGACCCCCGGCGTGACAGGCCGGTATTCTAACCGACTGAACTACCGCCGCGCTATACATCGAGTGGTGGGTGATGACGGGATCGAACCGCCGACCCTCTGCTTGTAAGGCAGATGCTCTCCCGGCTGAGCTAATCACCCTTCGTCTCGGTGTGGCGCGCATTCTACGGAGGACCTCCTACCCTGGCAAGCACTTTTTTCAAAATATTTGAAAAAAATTTCCAGGCCTTTCAAAGACCTAGCCGCGCCGCGATTTTCTTCCTCTATATAGGACTGCTGGCCCTCTGACAGGGTTGGCCTGGAACCGTCGCTCGGAGAATAATGCCCGCCTTATGTATTAAGGAGAGATTCCCCCTCATGTGGTTCAAGAACCTGCTGTCCTATCGCCTGACCCAGGAAGTACCGTTCGAGGCCGAGGCCCTGGAGGCCGCCCTGGCCAGCAAGCCGGCCCGCCCCTGCGCCAGCCAGGAACTGACCACCTACGGTTTCGTCGCACCGTTCGGCAAGGGCGAGGATGCCCCCCTGGTTCACGTCAGTGGCGAATTCATGCTGATCGCCGCACGTAAAGAAGAGCGCATCCTGCCCAGCAGCGTGGTCAACGACGCGGTCAAGGAGAAGGTCGAGGAGATCGAGGCCGAGCAGATGCGCAAGGTCTACAAGAAGGAACGCGACCAGATCAAGGACGAGATCATCCAGGCCTTCCTGCCGCGCGCTTTCATTCGTCGTTCGATGATCTTCGCCGCCATCGCCCCGCGCCTGGGCATGATCCTGGTCAACTCGGCCAGCGCCAAGCGCGCCGAGGACCTGCTGTCGACCCTGCGTGAAGTGATCGGTTCGCTGCCGGTGCGCCCGGCCACCGTGAAGATCGCGCCAAGCGCGACCATGACCGACTGGGTCAAGTCGCAACAGGCCGCCGAAGGCTTCTATGTCCTCGACGAATGCGAACTGCGCGACACCGCCGAAGACGGTGGCATCGTGCGCTGCAAGCGTCAGGACCTGACCGGCGAGGAAATCCAGCTGCACCTGAGCACCGGCAAGGTGGTCACCCAACTGGCCCTGGCCTGGCAGGACAAACTGTCGTTCGTGCTCGACGACAAGATGGTGATCAAGCGCCTGAAGTTCGAGGAGCTGCTGCAAGAGCAGGCCGAGCAGGATGGTGGTGACGAAGCCCAGCAACAGTTCGACGCCAGCTTCCTGCTGATGATGATGACCTTCACCGAGTTCCTGCCGGTGCTGTTCGAAGCACTCGGCGGCGAAGAGATCCCGCAGGGGGTCTGACCCTTCAGGCCGGCGCGGCCCAGCGGCGCCGGCTGAACTTCAGCCGCACCCGCAGCCTTCGATGCTGTTCCTGCGCCAGGGCGTCCTTGGGGATGCACTGGCTCTGGCTGAACCATTGCCCCTTGCGCACGAAGCGCAGCACTACCACTGCGGGCAAGGCAACGCTGTCACGGCACAGGCGCGCCGGCTGCCACCCCCGGGCACGACTGTATATATGCCAGCCACGCGGTTCCCGACGCAGGCCGGTGACGGCGTCAGGGTGGGACAGCAAGATGCGGCGGGGGATGGCCCAACAGGCGTGGGCAAGACAGGCAATGACCAGCAGGCCCTTTGGCCAACCGGGCAACGTGACCACAACGCTGGCGATGAGCGCCAGCGCCTGGCAGGCGAGATAGGCCGTCAGCAGCAGGCGCGAGCCCTGCCAACGGCACTCGAATGCTTCACTTGGGCTGGACACGGTCCAGGATGATGCGGACCATGCGCTGCAGCTCCGGATCTTCGGACTCGCTGCGCTCCATGAACCAGCCGAACATGTCCTGGTCCTCGCAGGTCAGCAGGCGACGGTACAGCTCGCGGTCCGCTTCGCTCAGGCTCGGGTAGACCTCCTGGGTGAACGGTACCAGCAGCACGTCCAGTTCCAGCATGCCGCGACGGCTGTGCCAGAAAAGCCGATTGAGTTCAGTTTGTTCGACCATGGGGCCCTCCTCGAATGGTCGCGCAGTATACCGCGCAGCGAATGAAGCGGCACAAGGCGTTGGTCTACTCACCTACCTATTTTGTTACCGGCGTTCTATGATGGCCGCCAGTCTTTAGCTACCGCGATGACCCATGGCCGATTCCGCTTTCTTCTGTTCCCTCTCCCATGAGGGCATCCTCGCCGTCCGCGGCTCCGACGCCGGCAAGTTCCTGCAGGGTCAACTGACCTGCAATATCAGCTACCTCAGCGAAGCCCATGCGAGCCTCGGTGCCCGCTGCATGGTCAAGGGCCGCATGCAGTCTAGTTTCCGTATCCTGCCCGAGGGCAATGGCTACCTGCTGGCCATGGCCAGCGAGCTGCTCGAGGCGCAACTGGCCGACCTGAAGAAGTACGCGGTGTTCTCCAAGGCCACGCTGAGCGACGACAGCGCCGCCTGGGTGCGCTTCGGCCTGCAGCACGGCGACGCGGCCCTGCAGGCGCTGAGCCTGAGCGTGGCGGACGAGGCCGGCGCGACCGCACGTCATGATGGCCTGATCGCCATCCGCGCCTCGGCCGGGCGGGTCGAACTGTGGGCGCCTGCCGACCGGGCCAGCGCCGTGCGCGGGACGCTCGCCGCCGCGCTGCCAGAGGGCACGCTCAACGACTGGCTGCTTGGCCAGGTGCGCGCCGGCATCGGCCAGGTCATGGGCCCGACCCGCGAGCTGTTCATCCCGCAGATGATCAACCTGCAGGCCGTCGATGGCGTGAGCTTCAAGAAGGGTTGCTACACCGGCCAGGAGATCGTCGCCCGCATGCAGTACCTGGGCAAGCTCAAACGCCGCCAGTATCGCCTGGCGCTGGCCGAGACAGCGGTACCCGAGCCGGGCGCCGAGATCTTCTCGCCGACACACGGCTCGTCGGTCGGCGAGGTGGTGATCGCTGCCAGCACCGGCAGCGCCGTCGAACTGTTGGCCGTGCTCAGCGCCGATGCCGTGGCGGACGACAACCTGCACTTGGACAGCCTGGAAGGCCCGCGCCTGACGCTGCTCGACCTGCCTTACGAACTGGACCGCGACCGGGAAATCCAGCGCTGACCAGCCCGCCCCGGCGTTACGCCGGGGCTGCACCACCTTTGCCGTAGAGAAGTCCATGAACAAGCTGGCCGAGAAGGTCCAAGCGCAATTGCTCGCCGCCATCGACCGGGACGACCTGGTCCTGCCGACGCTTCCGGAAGTCGCCCTGAGCATTCGCGAAGCCGCCGAAGACAGCGAGATCAGCGTGTCCGCCTTGAGCAAGGTGATCGGCCGCGACGCCGCCCTGTCGGCACGCCTGATCAAGGTGGTCAACAGCCCGTTGCTGCGCGCCGCCGTCGAAGTCACCGACCTGCACACCGCGATCACGCGCCTGGGCATCAACTACAGCTGCAACCTGGCCATCGGCCTGGTGATCGAGCAGATCTTCCATGCCCGCGCCCCGGCGGTTGAACACAAGCTGCGTGATATCTGGGCCAACAGCCTGGATGTGGCAGGCATCAGCTATGAACTGTGCCGACGCTACACCCAGCTCAAGCCCGACCAGGCCACCCTCGGCGGCCTGGTGCACCAGATCGGCGCGTTGCCGGTGCTGATCTATGCCGAGGAGCACAACGAGTTGCTCTCCGACCCGATCTGCCTGCATTTCGTGATCGAACAGATCCAGCCGGTGCTGGGCGACAAGATTCTTAGCGCCTGGGAGTTTCCCGAGCAACTGGTCAGCCTGCCCAGCCAGGTGCAGGACCTGGACCGGCGCACCGACCAGATCGACTACATCGATATCGTCCAGATCGCCCGCTGCATCTGCCAGCGCGAGCGCATCCGGCCACTGGCCGCCCTGCCCGCCTACCGGCATCTGGGGCTGCCCTATGGCACCGAGCTGGATATCGCCGAACTGCTGGATGCGCGGAGCATGTTGCGCTGAATCGACAGGGCTGATCGCGGGACAAACCCCGCGATAGCCGACATCAATCCGCGATAAAACTCACCCGCACCTTCAACCCGCCGCGCGCGCCGTCATGCAGGCTGATCTGCGCCAGGTGCGCCCGGCAGATCTCGCCGACGATGGCCAGCCCCAGCCCGCTGCCCTGGGCGCTGCGCCGGTAGAAGCGCTCGAACACCCGCTCACGCTCATCCTGCGGAATCCCTGGCCCATCGTCCTCGACTTCAAGTACCGCCGGCGCCAGCACCCGCAGCACGACGTCACCGCCTGGCGGGGTGTGGGCCAGAGCATTGTCCACCAGGTTGCTGAGCAGCTCGTTGAGCAAGGTCGGCTCGCCCTTGAGCCATACCGGCGCCTCGGCCTCCAGCGCCAGCGCAACGCCGCGGGCATGGGCCAGCGGCGCCATGGCCATGCCCAGCTCGCGGGCCAGCTGGCTCAGGTCCAGGCGTTGCGCACCGCCCTCGGCGATGGCCCGGGCGCCGTTCTCCACCCGCGCCAACGACAACAGCTGGTTGGCCAGGTGGGTGAGCCGATCCGTGCCCAGGGCTGCCGCCTCCAGGGTCTTTCGCCACTCCTCCGGCTCCCGTGAACGCAGCCCCAGCTCGACTCGCGCCTTGAGCGCCGCCAGCGGCGTGCGCAGCTCATGGGCGGCATCGGCAATGAACTGCGCCTGGCGCTCGAACTGGCCACGCAGCCGCTCGGTGAAATGGTTGAGGGCACGCACCAGCGGCCCCAGTTCGCGCTGCACCTGTACCACCGGCAAGGCGCGCAGGTCGTCCGGCTGGCGCTCTTCCACCGCCGTGCGCAAGCGCTCCAGGGGACGCAGGGCGGCGCTCACCGCGAACCACACCATCATCAGCGCGCCGAAGGCCAGCATCCCCAGGCGCAGCAGGGTGTCGGCCATCAGCCCGCGGGCCATGCGCACCCTCGCCTCCTCGGTCTCGGCCACGCGAATCTCGGCCATGCCGTTCATGTTCGGTTCGCTCACCGCCTTGAGCAGGCTGACCACACGCACGTCCTGACCCAGGTAGGTGGCATTGTAGAAACGCGCCAGTGCCGGATAGTCGTCGGTGCGCGGCGTGCCCGGCGGTGGCGGGGGCAGGTGCTCGTAGCCGGAGATGAGCTTCTGGTGGATGTCCAGCACCTGATAGTAGATGCGCCCGGCGCTGTCATAGGCGAAGGTGTCCAGGGCCACGTAGGGCACATCGGCGCTGAGGGTGCCGTCGCGCTGCGACAGGCCGGCAGCGATGGTCCGCGCCGACGCCAGCAGGGTCCGGTCATAGGCGGTGTCGGCGGCCTCGCGGCCATTCCAGTAAGCGCTCAGGCCGCTGGCCAGCATCAGCACCACCAGCAGCAACGCCAGGTTGCCCAGCAGGCGCCCGCGCAGGCTGCCGTTGTCACGCATCGCGGTGCTCGAGCAGGTAGCCCAGGCCACGGAAGGTGACGATGGCCACCGGGTGACCGTCGAGCTTCTTGCGCAGGCGGTGAATGTAGATCTCGATGGCGTCGGGGCTGGCCTCCTCGTCGAGGCCGAACACCTGGGCCGCCAGCTGCTCCTTGCTCATCACCCGGCCTGGGCGGGCAATCAGCGCCTCGAGCACGCTCTGTTCGCGCTGGGTCAGGGTCAGCGGCTCGCCATCCAGGCCGAAGCGCCGGGTATCCAGGTCATAGACCAGCGGGCCGCAACGCTGCTGGCGCTCGCCGCCGAGCACGCTGCGGCGTAGCAAGGCCTTGACCCTTGCTTCCAGCTCGGTCAGCTCGAAGGGTTTGGCCAGGTAGTCGTCAGCACCGAGGTTCAATCCATGCACCCGGTCCTTCACATCGCTGCGGGCGGTGAGCATCAGCACCGGCAAGGTCTTGCCGCGCCCGCGCAAACGCGCCAGCACCTCGAAGCCGTCCATGCGCGGCAGGCCGACATCCAGCACCGCCACGGCATAGTCCTCGCTGGCCAGGGCCAGGTCGGCGGCCACGCCGTCATGCAGCACGTCCACGGTCAGGCCCTGGCTCTTGAGGGCCTGGGCCACGCTTTCGGCCAGTTGCAGGTGGTCTTCGACCAGCAGCACACGCATCGGATTCTCCCTGTTCGGGTGGGCTTTTTGCGCGGAGTGTACCGCCGTGGCGAGTGCTGTGAAGCCCTCGCAACAAACCTTTCACGCTGAAAGGTTAGCGAAAGGTTGGTTACCTAGCATCGCACCACGGCTGCCCCGCGCGCCGCAAAAAGCACCAGCAAGGTGCAAACACATAAGAACAATAAATGGAGTCACCGACGATGCTGTCCATGCAGCCGCAGGCGTACGCGCCTATCCGTTCCCTCGCCGCCCGACCTTCAGCCCTCGCCAGCGCCTTCGCCCTTGCCGGTGTCGCGCCCATGAGCCAGGCCGCCTTCTTCGAAGACAGCACGGCCACCTTCGAAACCCGCAACATGTACTTCAACCGCGACTTCCGCGACGGCACCAGCGCGCAGCAATCCAAGCGCGACGAATGGGCCCAGGGTTTCATGCTCAACTTCGAGTCCGGCTATACCGAAGGCACCGTGGGCTTCGGCCTGGACGCGCTGGGCATGCTCGGGGTCAAGCTCGACTCCAGCAAGGACCGCACCGACACCGGCCTGCTGCCGACCCACGACAACGGCAAGGCTGCCGACGAATACTCCAAGCTCGGCCTGACCGGCAAGGTCAAGGTCTCGCAGACCGAACTGAAGGTCGGCACGCTGATCCCCGAGCTGCCCACGCTGCAGCCCAACGACGGGCGCATCCTGCCGCAGACCTTCGAAGGCGGCCTGGTCACCTCGAAGGAGATCAAAGGCCTGACCTTCACCGGCGCCCGCCTGGAAAAAGCCAAGGACCGCAACGACACCAACTGGGAAGACCTGGCCCTCAACAACAAGAACAGTCGCTTCGGCGGCACTTTCAGCGCCGACCATTTCGACACCGGCGGCCTGGACTACCAGTTTACCGACCGCATCACCGGCAGCTACCACTTCGCCCAGCTCGACGACATCTACCGCCAGCACTTCATCGGCATGCTCGCCACCCAGCCTTGGGGCCCGGGCACCCTGGGCGCCGACCTGCGCCTGGCGATCAGCGACGATGCCGGCGCGGCCAAGGCCGGCAAGATCGACAACACCACCTTCAACGGCATGCTCAGCTACACCCTGGGCGGGCACAAGGTCAGCGGCGCCTGGCAGCAGCTCACAGGCGACAGCGCCTTCCCCTACGTCGACGGCGCCGACCCCTACCTGGTCAACTTCGTCCAGATCAATGACTTCGCAGGTGCCGACGAGCGCTCCTGGCAGGCACGCTACGACTACAACTTCGCCGCCCTCGGCATCCCCGGCCTGACCTTCATGACCCGCTACATCAGCGGCGACAACGTCAGCCGCGCCGCCGGCGGCGAGGGCAAGGAGTGGGAACGCAACACCGAACTGAAGTACGTGGTACAAAGCGGCCCGTTGAAAAACGTCGCCGTGCGCCTGCGCAACGCCACCTTCCGCTCCAACTTCGCCCGTGACGCGGACGAAGTGCGGCTGCTGGTGAGCTACAGCGTGGCTCTGTGGTAACCCATAACAACAACGCTCACGGAGATAGACGATGACATTTTCACTGCGCCGCCTCGTCCTGGCCACCGGCTGCCTGCTGCTGGCCGGCAACGCCCTGGCCGCCGAACCCAAACGCCCCGAATGCATCGCGCCGGCCTCGCCCGGCGGCGGTTTCGACCTGACCTGCAAGCTGGTGCAGAGCGCCCTGGTCAACGAGAAGATCCTCAGCAAGCCCATGCGCGTGACCTACATGCCCGGCGGTGTCGGCGCGGTAGCCTACAACGCCGTGGTTGCCCAGCGGCCAGGCGATGCCGGCACCCTGGTGGCCTGGTCCAGCGGTTCGCTGCTGAACCTGGCCCAGGGCAAGTTCGGCCGCTTCGACGAGAACGCAGTGAAATGGCTGGCGGCGGTCGGCACCAGCTATGGCGCCATCGCGGTGAAGAGCGACTCGCCCTACAAGACCCTCGATGACCTGGTCGCGGCCCTGAAGAAAGACCCGAGCAAGGTGGTGATCGGCTCCGGCGGCACCGTCGGCAGCCAGGACTGGATGCAGACCGCGCTGATCGCCAAGGCCGCCGGCATCAACCCACGCGACCTGCGCTACGTGGCCCTGGAAGGCGGCGGCGAGATCGCCACCGCGCTGCTCGGCGGGCATATCCAGGTGGGTTCCACCGATATTTCCGACTCCATGCCGCACATCCAGAGCGGCAACATGCGCATCCTCGCGGTGTTCTCCGAGAACCGCCTGGACGAGCCGGAGATGAAAGACATCCCCACCGCCAAGGAGCAGGGCTACGACATCGTCTGGCCGGTGGTGCGCGGTTTCTACCTCGGGCCGAAGGTCAGCGACGAGGACTATGCCTGGTGGAAGGCCTCGTTCGACAAGCTGCTGGCCTCGGAGGAGTTCGCCAAGCTGCGTGACCAGCGCGAACTGTTCCCGTTCGCCATGACCGGCGAAGAGCTGGACGGCTATGTGAAGAAGCAGGTGGCTGACTACAAGGCATTGGCCCGTGAGTTCGGGTTGATCCAGTAAGCATCGACCCCGTGGGAGCGGGCTTGCCCCGCGATGCCCCATCGCGGGGCAAGCCCGCTCCCACGCCCCGCTCTTCGACCATGAGGATTTATTCCATGATCCTGCAACGCCTCTTCGCCCTCGTCCTGCTGGCGCTGTGCGCCGTGCTGGCCGTGATGGCCTGGCCCTACCAGGCCGCCTTCTCCTACGAACCGGTGGGCCCACGCGCCTACCCGCTGCTGATGCTCGGCCTGATGAGCCTGGGCCTGCTGTACCTGGCCATTCGCCCCACGCCCATCGTGCGCAAGGACGACGAACCGGAGCTGGACCGCGAGACCCTGATCAAGATCACCGCCTGCGTCGGGCTGCTGATCGTCTTCGCCGCCACCTTCGAGGCGCTGGGCTTCATCCTCAGCGCCATCCTGGTCGGCCTGCCCATGGCCCGCCTGTACGGTGGCCGCTGGCTGCACAGCGCCATCGTGGTGGTGGGCATGAGCATCTTCCTCTATTGGTTGTTCGACCGGGTGATGGACGTCCCCCTGCCCCTCGGCCTGCTCGACGTACTGGAGAACTGACACATGGATACCTTGAGCTACCTGGGCCAGGGCTTCGGCGTCGCCCTGAGCCCGTACAACCTGGTCACCGCCCTGACCGGCACCCTGATCGGCACCGTGGTCGGCCTGCTGCCGGGCCTGGGCCCGATCAACGGCGTTGCCCTGCTGATCCCCATCGCCTTCGCCCTCGGCCTGCCGCCGGAGTCGGCGCTGATCCTGCTGGCCGCGGTGTACCTGGGCTGCGAGTACGGCGGACGGATCAGCTCGATCCTGCTGAACATCCCGGGCGAAGCCTCCACCGTGATGACCACCCTCGACGGCTACCCCATGGCCCGCCAGGGCCTGGCCGGCGTGGCCCTGTCGCTGTCGGCCTGGAGCTCGTTCATCGGTGCCCTCATCGCCACCTGCGGCATGGTGCTGTTCGCCCCGCTGCTGGCGAAATGGGCGATCGCCTTCGGCCCGGCGGAGTACTTCGTGCTGATGGTGTTCGCCATCGTCGCCCTCGGCGGCATGGCCGGCGACAAACCGCTGAAGACGTTCATCGCCGCGCTGATCGGCCTGTTCCTCTCGGCGGTGGGCATCGACGCCAACAGCGGCGTGTACCGCTTCACCGGTGACAGCGTGCACCTGGCCGACGGCATCCAGTTCGTGGTGCTGGTGCTGGGGCTGTTCTCGATCAGCGAGATCCTCCTGCTGCTGGAGAAGACCCACCATGGCCATGTGGCGGTCAAGGCCACCGGGCGCATGCTGTTCAACTTCAAGGAAGCGGCCTCGGTATTCTTCGTCAACGTTCGTTGCGGCCTGCTCGGCTTCTTCATGGGCGTGTTGCCGGGCGCTGGCGCGACGCTGGCCAGTGCCGTGGCGTACATGACCGAGAAACGCATCGCCGGCGACAAAGGCAAGTTCGGCAAGGGCGACGCACGTGGCCTGGCAGCCCCGGAAACCGCCATCGGCGCCTCCTGCTGCGGCGCCCTGGTACCGATGCTGACCCTGGGCGTGCCAGGCTCGGGCACCACCGCGGTGATGATCGGCGCCCTGACGCTGTACAACATCACCCCCGGCCCGCTGTTGTTCGAACAGCAACCGGACATCGTCTGGGGCCTGATCGCCTCGCTGTTCATCGCCAACATCATGCTGGTGGTCCTGAACATCCCGATGATCCGCATCTTCACCCGCATCCTCGCCGTGCCGAACTGGGCACTGGTGCCGGTGATCGCGATCATCACCGCGATCGGCGTGTACGCGGTGCATGCCACCACCTTCGACCTGTTCCTGATGGTCGGCATCGGCATCATGGGCTACATCCTGCGCAAGCTGGACTTCCCGCTGTCGCCGATCCTGCTGGGCTTCATCCTCGGCGGCTTGATGGAACAGAACCTGCGCCGCGCGCTGTCGATCTCCAACGGCGAACTGGGCATCCTCTGGTCGAGCCCGATCAGCATGGGCGTGTGGGTGCTGGTGGTGTGCATGCTGAGCCTGCCGCTGCTGCGCAGCTGGCGCAAACGTGCCCTGCAGCGCCGGGCCATGGCCGATGCCTGACCGGTCGTTGCCGCTGTTCTGGGCCACCGGGCTGGTCGGCCTTGCGGGCGGTTTTGCCGCCAGCAAGGTCGGCTGGCCCTTGCCCTGGATGGTCGGCTCCTTGCTGGCGATCATCCTGGTGCGCTGCCTGACCCCCTGGCAGCTCAGTGAAATCCCCAATGGCCGCAAATGCGGGCAATGGATCATCGGTATCGGCATCGGCCTGCACTTCACACCGGCGGTGATCGAACAGGTGGCCGGCCACTTCGCGCTGATCTTCTTCGGCGCGCTGTTCACCACGCTGTCCAGCGTAATCAGTGTCTGGCTGCTGCGGCGCACCGGTGAAGACCGGGCGACGGCGTTCTTCGCCAGCATGCCGGGCGGCTCGGGCGAGATGGTCAACCTCGGCGCGCGCAATGGCGCGGTGCTCAGCCAGGTGGCCGCGGCGCAGAGCCTGCGGGTGCTGGCGGTGGTGCTGTGCGTGCCGGCGCTGTTCAAACTGCTGCTGGGCGACGGCGTGCCGCTGAACCATGCGGGCAGCGTAAGCTGGGGCTGGCTGGCGTTGATTGCGCCGCTTGGGGTGCTCATGGCACTGCTGTGGCAACGCCTGCGCCAACCCAACCCCTGGCTGTTCGGGCCGTTGCTGGTGGCTGCCGGCGCAAGCCTGGCGGGTAACCTGCAGATCGGCCTGCCCAACGGCGCCAGCCAGATCGGCCAGTGGTTGATCGGCAGTGGCCTGGCCTGCCACTTCAACCGCGCGTTCTTCCGCCGGGCGCCGTCGTTCCTGGGGCGCACCCTGCTGGCCACGGCGTTGTGCATGTTGATCGCCGCCGGCGCGGCCTGGGCGCTGAGCCTGCTGACGCACCTGGACCTGCGCTCGCTGACGCTGGGCATGATGCCCGGGGGCATCGCCGAGATGAGCCTGACGGCCGAGACCTTGCAACTGTCGGTGCCGCTGGTAACGGCGCTGCAGGTGATGCGCTTGCTGTTCGTGCTGTTCCTGGCCGAGCCGTTGTTCCGGCAGTGGGCCAGGCTCTGAGCAGGAAGGGCCGCTTCGCAGCCCTCTTTTTCAGCTCACAACGGCGGCAACGCCCAATTGATCGGCGCCATCCCGCGCTGCTCGAGGAAGCTGTTGGTGCGGCTGAAATGCCCGCAACCAAAGAACCCACGGTAGGCCGACAACGGCGACGGGTGCACCGACTTGAGCACCAGGTGCTTGCTGGCATCGATCAGCTTCTGCTTGCTCTGCGCATGCGCGCCCCACAGCAGGAACACCACATTCGGGCACTGCTCGCTGACCACCTGGATGATCCGGTCGGTGAAGAACTCCCAGCCCTTCTTCGCATGCGAAGCCGCATTGGCCCGCTCCACGGTCATGGTGGTATTGAGCAGCAACACGCCCTGCTCCGCCCAGCTTTGCAGGTAGCCGTGGCTGGGGATCGGCAGGTTGAGGTCGCGCTGCAGCTCCTTGTAGATATTGACCAGCGACGGCGGCGTGGCGATGCCCGGCTGCACCGAGAAGCACAGGCCATGGGCCTGGCCCGGACCGTGGTACGGGTCCTGGCCGAGGATGACCACCTTGACCTGCTCCAGCGGCGTGGAGTTGAGGGCGTTGAAGATCAATGGCCCGGGCGGGTAGATCTCCTTGCCGGCGGCGTATTCGCCGCGCAGGAACTCGCGTAGCTGATGCATGTAGGGCTGGTCGAACTCGGCACGCAGCGCGGATTTCCAGCTGGGCTCGAGTTTGATGCGATCATCGTCGGTCATGGGGGCATCCAAAAGCAAAGTGCCGCGACACTAGGAAAGCCTGGCCGGCTTGTCAATCGATCCGACCGACGACCGGCAGCTTCGGCGCGGCAGGCCATACTGAGGGGATGATTTGCGCGAGGTAGCCCATGTCCATTCAATGCGAGGTACTGACCGGCGCCGACGGCGCCCGTATCGGCATCGCCACCCTGGACGCGCCCAAGGCGCTCAATGCCCTGACGTTGCCCATGATCGAAGTGCTCGACGAACGGCTGCGCGGCTGGGCCAGCGACCCCGGGATCGTCTGCGTGCTGCTGCGCGGCAACGGGCCAAAGGCCTTCTGTGCCGGCGGCGACGTGCGGGCCCTGGTCCAGGCCTGCCGCGAACACCCCGGTAGCGTGCCACCGCTGGCTGCGACCTTCTTCGCCCGTGAATACCGTCTCGACTATCACCTGCACACCTATCCCAAGCCTCTGCTGTGCTGGGGCCATGGTCATGTGCTGGGCGGCGGCATGGGCCTGCTGCAAGGCGCCGCGGTGCGCATCGTCACTCCCAGCAGCCGCCTGGCCATGCCCGAAATCAGTATCGGCCTGTATCCCGACGTTGGCGCCAGCTGGTTCCTGGCCCGCCTGCCCGGCAAGCTTGGCCTGTTCCTGGGGCTCACCGGCGCGCCCCTCAATGCCCGCGACGCGCTGGACATGGGCCTCGCCGACCGCTTCCTGGGCGAGCATCAGCAGGAGGCGCTGATCGAAGAGCTGTTGCAGTTGAACTGGCAGGAGCAGACCGCCCTGCAGCTCAACAGCCTGCTCAAGGCCGAACAACACCGTGCCTGCGTGGAGCTGCCCGAAGGGCAATGGCTGGCACGTCGGGCCGTGATCGACGAAGTGCTCGACGTGGCCGACCCCGTCGCGGCTTGGCGCGCTCTGACCGGCCTGGCCCGGCATGCCGATCCGTTGCTGGCGGCGGCGGGTCAACGCCTGCATGAGGGCTGCCCGTTGACGGCGCACCTGGTGTGGGAACAGATCCGTCGGGCTCGGTACCTTTCGCTGACCCAGGTGTTCCAGATGGAGTACACGATGAGCCTGAACTGTTGCCGTCACCCGGAGTTCAGCGAAGGGGTGCGCGCGCGCCTGCTGGACAAGGACAACACCCCGCACTGGCACTGGCCGGATGTGGCGCAGGTGCCAGCGGCGGTGGTGGAGGCGCATTTCAGCAAGGTCTGGGAGGGGCGGCATCCGTTGGCGGAACTGGGATGACGCATCGCGGGGCGTGTCCGCACTCGGTCAACGCGACCAGCCCCGCTCGCCACCTCGCCCGCCGTCTGGTCGACGGTCGCGATTACCCTGCCCGTTCGAATGCCAGCGATCACCTCGGCGATCATCATTGCGATAGTCGTGGCGGTCGCGATCGCGCCCATAGTCGTAGCGCTGGCGGTTGCCATAGTCGTAGCGCGGGTTGCCTTGCCAGCGCGGCTGCACGCCGGGTGCCGGATACGGGCGGTACTGTGGCACTGGTGCGGGCCGGTAGTAACGCGGCGCGGGCTGGTAGTAATAGCGTGGCTGCGGCGCCACATCGTAGCGATCCTGACGGTAGTAGCCAGGGTAAACATAGCGATCGCTGGTGTAGTAGTCACGGCGGTAGTAGCCGTCGCCCGCATAGTAAGGGGCGCAGGCGGATGTCAGCAGTCCAAGCAGGACGATGAGCAGGATTCGTGGGTACATGGCGGCCTCCTGGACCGCAGGGGTGCCCGGCACAGCGGCGCTGGCGGGCGTCGACGGCAATGCGTTCATCGACACTGGATAAGACAGTCGCGCCAGGGTTCGGTGCCATTTCTGCAACAAATTGAAACAGGTCGTATAACCCTGAAAAACATGCAGTCATTTTTCGGTCATCTCACTAGAATGTGGCCACCGGCACACTTCACGGGAAGATCATGCCTTCGCCCTCCGCCCTGTTCTCGCAACGCTCGCTGATCCTTGCCCTGCTGCTGTTGCTGGCCTGCGGCTTCCTGGCCACCTCGCTGCTGAGCTACTACGCCTCGCGCGGGGCGATCCGCGACGTGATCGTCAACACCGAACTGCCGCTGACCTCCGACACGGTCTATTCGGAAATCCAGAAAGACCTGATTCGCCCGGTGCTGATCTCATCGATGATGGCCCAGGACACCTTCCTGCGGGACTGGGTACTGGGCGGCGAACAGGACACCACGCGCGTCACCCGCTACCTGGGCGAAGTGATGGGCAGCCAGGTCACCTGCACCAGCTTCTTCGTTTCCGACCGCAGCCTCACCTACTACCAGGCCAAGGGCGTACTCAAGCAGGTACGCCCCGATGCCTGGCGCGACGCCTGGTACTTCCGCCTGCGCCAGTCGAACAAACCCTACGAGATCAATGTCGACCTGGACATGGCCAACCAGGACAAGCTCACCGTGTTCATCAACCACCGCGTGCTCGACTACCAGCAACGCTTCATCGGGGCCGCCGGGGTGGGCTTGAGCGTGGAGTCGGTGGTACGCCTGATCGACGACTATCAACGCAGGTACCAGCGTTCGGTGCTGTTCACCGATGCCCAGGGCAAGGTCCTGCTGACCGGATCCGACGGTGGCCCCCACGGCTTGCGCGCCGGCCAGCAATTGGCCGACAGCAACCAGTGGCAGGCGTTGCTGGCGCGCATGCCGACACCCGCCACCGGCAGCCATGAGTACACCGACAACGACGGCCACAGCCACTTCCTCAACGTGCGCCTGCTGCCGGAGCTGGGCTGGTACCTGCTGGTGGACAAGCGCGAGACCGGCGCCCTGGAGCGCATCCGCCAGTCGCTGTACCTGAACCTGGCGATCTGCGCGATGATCACCCTGGTCGTGCTGTCACTGCTCAACGCCATGGTCAAGCGCCACCAGGACAACGCCGAGGCGCTGGCCACCCTCGACAGCCTCACCGGCCTGCCCAACCGCCGCAGCTTCGACCTGCTGGCCGGCCAGGCGCTGGTCGAGGCCCAGCGCGACAGCGCGCCGCTGGTCGCCCTGCTGATCGACCTCGATCATTTCAAGGCCCTCAACGACACCCACGGCCATCTGGCCGGCGACGAAGTGCTGCGCCAGTTCGCCAATGTGCTGCAGGGCAGCCTGCGCCAGTCCGATATACTCTGCCGCTGGGGCGGCGAGGAGTTCATCGTGCTGCTGCGTGAAGCCGAAGGCCGCCAGGCCATCGAAGTGGCGGAGAAGATCCGTCGGCGCACCGAGCAGCTGACCTTCAGCTATGCCGACCAGCCACTGCGCCTGACCGCGAGCATCGGCCTGTCCGCCCTGCAGCGCGGCGACAGCCTGCACAGTCTGCTGACCCGCGCCGACCACGCCCTTTATCGTGCCAAACAAGGCGGACGCAACCGCGTCTGCAACGAGATGCCCGGAACCGACCATGCCTGACCCGCAACGCTGCCCCGCCTGCGGCGCCCTCAACCAATGCGGCCTGGCCGACCCGCGCAACGCCATGCAAGGCTGCTGGTGCTTCGAGGTGGACATCGACTCGGCAGTCATCGAAGCCCTGCCCGCCGAACTGCGCAACAAGGCCTGCCTGTGCCCGCGCTGCGCACAGGTGGACGCACAGCTCAAGGCAGCGCAAGCGCGCACGATCCGTTAGACTGCGCGCCGGTTTCCTGCAAGCGGCCCACCATGCGCCTCGACCGATTCCTCGGCAACCTGCCCTGCTACAACCGCCAGCAAGTGCGTCTGCTGCTGGCGCAACGGCGTGTGCGCGTGGACGGCATGGCGACCGCCGACCCGCTGTTGGAGGTGCGTGAATTCAGCCGCGTCGAAGTGGACGAGCAGGTACACCAGGCCGGGCGCCCGGCACGCTACCTGATGCTGCACAAGCCCAGCGGTTGCGTCAGCGCCACCCAGGACCCGCAGCACCGCACCGTGCTCGACCTGCTGCCGGCGGCGCTGCGCGATGAGCTGCACATCGCCGGGCGCCTGGACTACAACACCACCGGACTGATGATCCTGACCAACGATGGCCAGTGGTCGCGGCGCCTGACCCAGCCACGGACCAAGCAGCCCAAGACCTACCTGGTGCACACCGAGGTCGAGATTGGTGCGCACTACATCGACAAGTTCCGTGAAGGGTTCTACTTCGCCTTCGAAGACCTCACCACCCTGCCCGCGCAGCTGGATATCCTCGGCCCGCGCAGCGCGCGCCTGACCATCGTCGAGGGCCGCTATCACCAGGTGAAGCGGATGTTCGGACACTTCCAGAACAAGGTGGTGGGGCTGCATCGGGAAAGCATGGGGTCGATCACACTGGACCCGATATTGCATCCTGGAGAGTTCAGGACGCTGACCGACGAGGAAATCGCCTCGGTCTGAGCCGATCACCATTCGGCGGTATCCCACGAAAGATTGTCCCAACGGCACTTGCGCGATCCTGACCGCGCTGCTTGACTGCTAACTCGTCGGTCTGCATGTGACCAACCAGTCACAGCCGTAGTCCAAGACGCCCTTTACCGGCCACCCGGGGTCTCGATGCCCTGGGGCACGGTAATCGCCCGCCACAACAATACCGTCGACACCAGCGTCAAGGATCGACACAAGGGCCCACCGGTTTTCAGTTCCAGGCGAATGCCTACCTGTCATAAAGCACGTGCACCCTGATGGCCAGTCCGGTCGGTTCGGCGCCAGCCCGCCAAGCGACCACGCAGGCCACCAGGTGACGCGGATACCCTTTTTGCGCCAGGAGTCGATGACATGAGGCCAGAAATCGCTGTACTTGATATCCAAGGGCAGTACCGGGTTTACACGGAGTTCCATCGCGCGCAGGGCGCCGAGAAGACGATCATCCTGATCAATGGCTCTTTGGCCACCACGGCGTCCTTTGCACAGACAGTGCGCAGCCTGCATCCGCAGTTCAACGTGGTGCTGTACGACCAGCCGTATGCCGGCAAGTCCAAACCCCACAACCGTCATGAACGGTTGCTGACCAAGGAGGCCGAGGCGCATATCCTGCTCGAGTTGATCGAGCACTTCCGTGCCGATCATGTCCTGTCGTTCTCCTGGGGTGGCGCCTGCACCCTGCTGGCCCTGGCGCACCAGCCGCGATTGGTGAAAAAGGCTATCGTCAGCTCGTTCTCGCCGGTGATCAACGAACCGATGCGCGACTACCTGGACCGTGGTTGCCAGTACCTGGCCGCCTGCGACCGCTACCAGGTGGGCAACCTGGTCAACGACACCATCGGCAAGTACCTGCCGTCGTTGTTCAAGCGCTTCAACTACCGGCACGTCAGCAGCCTGGACAGCCATGAGTACGCGCAGATGCTCTTCCACATCAACCAGGTGCTCGATCACGACCTGGAGCGGGCACTGAAGGCAGCGCGCAACATCGATATCCCGGTGTTGTTCATCAATGGCGACCGCGACGAGTACACCACCGTCGAGGATGCCCGCCAGTTCAGCCGCCATGTCGGACGCAGCCAGTTCAGCGTGATCCAGGGCGCCGGCCACTTCCTGGACATGGAGCACAAGACCGCCTGCGAGGACACCCGCGATGCCATGCTCGGCTTCCTCAAGCCGGCCCAGCGAGAATCGCGCCAACGCTACGCACAGGAACCGAGCCAGCATGCACTGGCGATCTGAGCGCATCGGCGTCCTGTAGCCCTCGCTACCCGCAGGCTACGGGCCGCCGACAGGCTTTTTTACAACCTTGGGCTTCTCATTCGAGGAGGGTTCTGGTAAAAAGTCTGGCTTCGAAGCGGGTATAGTTTATTGGTAAAACTATAGCTTCCCAAGCTATTGAGGAGGGTTCGATTCCCTCTACCCGCTCCATCTCGCATTCCCCGTACGACGTTCCAGTAACGTCGTCGCAGTCAAAAGGAGCCTCGGCTCCTTTTTTCGTTTCCAACGTGCCTTTGTTGATCTGGCCCATGGCCATAGCCGCGCCGATTGGCTTGAATGCCCAATTGTTCGTGGCGACTGACCGCTACGCTTTGTGAAGCACCTCCAAAGGACTGCGCATGTTTCTCTCCCGCTGGCTACCGGGTCTGGCCAACCTGCTGCACTACCGCCGCGAGTGGTTCCACGCTGACCTGCAGGCCGGCCTGTCGGTGGCCGCGATCCAGATCCCCATCGCCATCGCCTATGCGCAGATCGTCGGCCTGCCGCCACAGTACGGCTTGTATGCCTGCGTGCTGCCGATGATGGTCTATGCCCTGGTCGGCAGCTCACGGCAGTTGATGGTCGGCCCGGACGCCGCCACCTGCGCCATGATCGGCGGCGCCGTGGCACCGCTGGCCATGGGCGACCCGCAACGCATCGCCGAGCTGTCGGTAATCATCACCGTGCTGGTGGGCGTGATGCTGATCGCCGCCGGGGTGGCGCGGGCCGGCTTTATCGCCAGCTTCTTCTCGCGGCCGATCCTCATCGGCTACCTCAACGGCATCGGCCTGAGCCTGCTCGCCGGGCAGTTGTCGAAAGTGGTGGGTTTCAAGATCGAAGGCGACGGTTTCATCCTCAGCCTGATCAACTTCTTCCAGCGCCTTGGCGAGATCCACTGGCTGACGCTAGCCATTGGCCTGGCCGGCCTGAGCCTGCTGATCTGGCTGCCACGGCGCTATCCGCGGCTGCCGGCGGCGCTGGTGACCGTGGTGGTATTCACCGCCCTGGCCGGACTGTTCGGCCTGGACCGTTTCGGCGTGGCGATCCTCGGCCCGGTGCCGGCGGGCATTCCCGAGCTGGCCTGGCCACAGAGCTCCCTGGCGGAAACCAAGAGCCTGCTGCGCGACGCCCTGGGTATCGCCACCATCAGTTTCTGCAGCGCCATGCTCACCGCCCGCAGCTTCGCCGCCCGCCACGGCTACGCGATCAACGCCAACCACGAGTTCCTCGCCCTGGGTGTGAGCAACCTGGCCGCCGGTATCTCCCAGGGCTTCGCCATCAGCGGCGCCGACTCGCGCACCGCGGTCAACGACATGGTCGGCGGCAAGAGCCAGCTGGTGGGCATCATCGCAGCCCTGGTGATCGCCTTGATCCTGCTGTTCTTCACCGCGCCCATGGCCTGGATTCCCCAGGCCGCGCTGGGCGCCGTGCTGCTGATGGCCGGTTGGGGGTTGATCGACGTGAAGTCACTCAAGACCATCCGCAAGCTCAGCCGCTTCGAGTTCTGGCTGTGCCTGCTGACCACGGTCGGCGTACTCGGCCTGGGCGTGTTGCCGGGCATCGTGTTCGCCGTGACCCTGGCCATCCTGCGCCTGCTGTACAGCATCTATCAGCCCACCGACGCCGTGCTTGGCTGGGTGCCGGGCATCGAAGGCCAAGTGGACGTGCGCCAGCACAAGGATGCCCGTACCGTGCCAGGCCTGGTGGTGTACCGCTTCGACGATGCGATCCTGTTCTTCAACGCCGACTACTTCAAGATGCGCCTGCTCGAAGCCGTGCAGAACGTGGAGAAAACCCAGGTGGTGCTGTTCGATGCCGAAGCGGTGACCAGCATCGACGTCAGCGGCATCGCCGCCCTGCGCGAGGTACGCGACACCCTCGCCGCCCAGGGCATCCATTTCGCCATCGCCCGCGCCCGTGGCACTTTCCTGCGCATGCTGGTGCGTTCCGGGATGGCGCGGGAGATGGAGGAGAAACTGCTGTTCGGCTCGGTCCGGGCGGGGATTCGGGCGTATCGGGTATGGCGCAACAGGGCTCGGCGGGAGGGTGCTGCGGATTGAGGGAGGGGGGGGCTTGCGATCCCATTTGGGCGGGCGGGTGCCAGGCGATGGTCTTGCAGCGCTCTCAAGATCGAGCGCCGCCCGCGCGGCGCTCGATCTCATAGACGCAGACGATCCATCGTTGAACACTTGCGTTACGGCACACAAGCCCCCGCAACAGCCTGTGTCCCCTGCCCAAGCAAGCTGATCAACCCACAGGGCAGGCTCCCCCGCCACTGCAAATAGTCATGTCCAGCCGGAAACTCCACCTGTTCCACCCGGTACCCTTTGGCCAGCAACACATCGCGCAAGTGGCGGTTGGTGTCGAGAATTTTCGGCCCTTCGAACAGACCCGACTGCAAGTAGAACCGCAACGGCTGGCGCGGTGCCTTGACGTACTCGCGGGTTAGCCAACCAGATTCGTCACCGGCCATCGGCCACCAGTAGGAACCGGACATGCTCAGCACATTGCCGAACAATTCCGGGTGCCTGAGGCCCAGGTAGGCCGACGCCAGACCGCCATAGCTCGACCCTGCCACCACGGTGCGCGAGGCTGGTGCCGCGAGCCCCTGGTGGCTGGCCCAAGGCATCAACTCCTCGGCCATGAACCGTGCGAACAGTGGGTTGGGCGGCAACTCCCGTTCGCGGCTTTCACTGCTGGGGTTGGCGATGATCAGCGCTGCGGTGGGCGGGATCAGGCCGTCGGCAATCAGGTTGTCGAGTATCGTCGGCGTCGGCACCTGACGGGTGTAGGCATGGGCATCGAACAGCACCAGCAAGGCCTGGTCGGCCTTGCCCCGGCGCCAACCTGCCGGGCGGTAGAGGTAGATGTCGCGCTCGTTGCCCAGCACCTCGCTGGCCAAGCGCCTGCGCTCCAGGCTGCCACGGGCCACCCCGGCACGCTCGGCCACCCACGGCTGGGGCGGCGCATCCGCAAGTTCCAGCCGTGAACGCGACAACCAGGCGTCGCCACTGCCGTCGGCGAAGGTATTCGGGTTCAACGGATCGCGCCGGGTACTGGCCAGGATCACCCGGCGGTCGTCGGACACCGGCACATCCGGCGCCATCTGATAACTCAGGCGGGTCGTCGCAGGTACCTCGAAACTGTGGAACCAGACATCGCTCGCGCCCAGCCGGGACAGCGGTTCGTGATTGCCTGTGGGGGCACCGAACATCCTCACGTTGTCCCGTGCCCCGCGCCAGAGGAAGGTGACCAAGCGCTTGCCGGGTTGCCCAGCAATGGCCTCGACCAACGGCGTTCCCTCAACGGCCCGGGCCTGCCAGAAGGCTTCGCTGGTGCCACCCGTTGCCAGGTGCTGCTGCAGGGCGCGCAGGGTCGGGCTGAGCAGGGCCGCCGGTGTACGACGTTGCTCGCCGGCAGGCAGGACCTGCTCCAGGCTCAGGCTGAAACGCGCCGCCGGGCGGATCTCCAGGGGTTCGGCGCGCACCGCGTAACGACCATCCTGCGCCGCGACGAACAGGAACTCGCGGGGCTGGTCCAGGCCGTCGATCAGCAGGCGCAACGAACGCCCTTCGGCATCAAGCAGGCGCAGGCTGACGTCACCGTCGAGCCGACCACGCACCAGGTCTCCGGCCTTGAGCGCCAATTGCCAGGCTGGCGGATACGCTGCGCCGACCTGGCCGGCAACCGGTTTTCCAACCTCGAGATCGGCATACGTGCTCGCCAGGGCCAGAGTCGAATAGAGCGTGGCCAGCAGGTATGCTCCGCCCAAGCGCTTCAATCGCTGCATGCTCACCTCAGAAGTCGACGCTGGCGGAGAGTTTGAGCGTGCGCGGTTCGCTGACAGTCGCATAACCATCATTGAACACACCGGCCCAGTAGGCGCGGTTCTCGACGTTTTCCAGGCTGGCGCGCAGGGTCACGTCCTTGCTCAGCACCTTGGTCGCATAGCGTGCGCCCAGGTCATAGCGGGTCCACTGCGGGATCTTCAACTGGTTGGCGGAATCGAGGTACTGGGAACTGCTGTGAATACCCAGGGCGGTCAGGGTCAGGCCCTCGACCCCAGGCAGGTCCCACTCGGCGCCGAGGTTGGCCGACCAGGCCGGCACGCCGCGGGCGGTGTTGCCGTCCATGGCGCCATTGGCGGTCTTGCTCAGCACCGCGCGGGTATAGGTCACGCCACCGAGCAGGCGCACGCTAGGGATGACTTCGCCGAACATCGTCCACTCCACGCCACGGTTGCGCTGCTCGCCGTCATCGGTGTAGCGATTGCTGGGCTTGTCGTAGATCATGCTGGGCTTGTCGATCTGGAACACCGCCAGCGTGTGGGTAAAGTCGCCCAGGTCCCACTTCACCCCGGCCTCCATCTGCTTGGCGACATAGGGCGCGAACTGCTCGCCATAGTTGGCGGCCTTCTGGTCGGTGACCATGCCACCCTGGGTCAGGCCTTCGATGTAGTTGGCATACAGCGATACCGGCGCCTCCCAGGGCTTGAGCACGATACCCACGGCGGGGGTCAGCTTGCGCTCGTCGTACGAAGGGTTGCTCATCTTTTGCCGCACCCGCTGGGAACGCACCCCGAGGGTGAGCAGCACACGCTCGTCCATGAAGCCCAGGGTATCGGCCACGGCAAAGCTCGACAGGGTGTTGTCGCCGGTCTTGCTGCTGCTGCCGTGGTCACCCGCGATGATCGCCTTGCCCGGGTGGTAGATGTTGGTGGGGTACTTGGCACCGGTGACCGTCGGCGCACGGCCGATGTCCTGGTGCAGCAAGGTGGTGCTGAGCACCAGTTGGTGGCTGACCGGACCGGTCATGAAGTTACCGCGCAGGCCGGCCTCGGTCGACAGGCTATGGGTATAACCGGCCTGGTTGTAGGTTTCGCCCGTCGCCGTGCCGTCGGCCTTGTTCACCACCACCCGGGTGCCGTTGAGGAAGCCATCGTAGCGGGTGCGGGCGCCCCCAACGCTGGCGTAGGCGGTCCAGCTGTCATCGAGCTGGTACTCGCCACGCACCACCACGGCCTTGCTGATCTGCCGGGCGTGGATGCCTTCGAGGATGTTGGTGTCTGGCTTGGGTGCGCGGGTTACCTGATTGAGGCCGCTGAAGCCGGCCATCATCGGGCTGCCGTTCTCCAGTTTCTCGTGGCTTTCGTAGGCATCCAGCTCGAGCTTGAAGTCGTCCCCTCGGTAATCCAGTGCCAACGCCGCCAAGGTGCGGTCCTTGGACTGCTCGTCGACGCCGGTGTCGCCACTGCCGTAGACACCATTGAACCGAATGCCGAAGCGCCCCTCGGCAAAGCGCCGCCCGACATCGATATGCTCGGCGACATAGCCATCGGACACGTAGCTGCTGGTCAGCCGCGTAAGCGGCGTGTCGCCGGCACGCTTGGGCACCAGGTTGACCACCCCACCCACGCCACCGTTGGGCGCCATGCCATTGAGCAGCGCACCCGGCCCTTTGAGCACTTCGACGCGCTCGAGGAATTCGGTCGGCACATGGCCATCGGGCGCCAGACCGTAGAGACCACCCAGCGCCAGCTCGGTGGAGTCCAGCGCATAGCCACGGATCATGAAGTTCTCGTAGGCATGCCCTTCGCCGGTGCTGAAGCGGATCGACGGGTCGTTGCGCAGTACTGCGCCGACCGTGCCGCTTTGCTGGTTCTCAATGGTCTTGGCGGTGTAGGCGGTGACGCTGAAGGGGGTGTCCATCAAGTCGCGGTTGCCCAGCATGCCGATGCGCGCGCCGCGGGCGACCTGGCCGCCACTGTAGCTTTCCGGCAGGTCGCTGTTGAAGCCAGAGGCATTGACCGTGGTCGTCCCCAATGTCAGGGCGCCCTGGTCGGTCGGGCCGCGCAAGATGATCACGCCGTTTTCCTCCAGCGCCACCAGGTCGCTGCCAGCAAGCAATTGGCTCAGCGCCTGCAGCACTGTGTAGCGCCCCTGCAAGGCAGGTGTGCTACGCCCGGCCAATACACGGCTGTCGGCGGCGATCGCTACTCCCGAGGCATGGGCCAGGGCATGCACCGTGGCCTCCAGCGACTGGCCCGGCAAGTCGAGGTTCAGCGGCTGGCTATCAGCCAGGGCCAGGCCGCTGCCACCCAGGGCGCAGGCCAGGGCCAGGCGCCGCAGGGGACCGGGGAAGCGGGAGGTGAAAAGCGACATGATCAGTCCTTGCAGGAGGTGGATTCACAGCTGATGACGCGGCAGCGGCGGTTTACCCCTCAAACGATTTTCAGAGGATCAGCGCGGCACGATCAGACGGTGCCCATCCAACGCCTGCACGCTGACCGGCAGGATGCCCGGCAAGGCATCGAGCAATACCTCAGGCCGGTCACTGGGGAAACTCCCGGTCAATCGCAGGTTGATCAGCCCGGGATCGACCTTCACGGCCTGCGCGACATAGGCGTTCAGCTCGTCGATCACTTCGACCAGCGGCTGGTCGGTGAACGACCACCAACCGCGCTGCCAATGCGCCTGGTCGGGCCCATACTGGCCACCGGCGCGCAGGCTGCCCAGCCGCCCTTCGCCCTCCAGGCAGATGCGCTCGCCAGCCAGCAGCACCTGTTCACCGCCCTGCAGGTCGCGTACCTGCACCCGCCCCCTGGCTACGGCCACCTGGACTTGGCCACCACGGTCGCTGACCGTGAACGCGGTGCCCAGTACCTCCACCAAGCCGAGGCGAGTACTGATCAGGAATGGCCGCCACAGCTCATGGGCCACATCGAAGAAGACGTTGCCGTGCAGTAGCAGGACCTGGCGCTGGCCATGATCGAAACGCACGCGCAGACTGCTTTCGGCCGCCACCAGCAACTGGCTGCCATCGGGCAATGCCAAGGCCTGCGGGGCTTGCGCGTGGGCTGTCTGCAGGTCCTGCCGGAACGGCGCGGTGCGCTTGTACATCCAGCCCAGCCAGCCACCTGCGGCCAGCAGCAAGGCCAGCGTGCCGCCCTGGCGCAGCACCCGCCGACGTCCCGCATCACAAGCTTGTGGTTGCAAGACGCCACGCAGTTGCGGAGCGAGGCGATGAACCAGTTGCCAGCGCTGCTCCGCCTCCAGCCAGGCGCGCTCATGCTCGGCGCTGCGTCCGCGCCAGCGCTGCGCCAGGCCATGGGTCTTGCGCACGCGTTCGGGATCATCCCCTTGCAGCGCAGCCAGGTAGACCAGCGCCTGCTGCACCTTGCGTGGCGCGGCCGGCTCAGTCATGACGGCTCGCCAGGCGCAGTTCGGACAGGTCAAAGACCGCCCGGGCGATATGCAGCTCGACCGACTTGGCCGACAGCCCCAGGGCCTCGCACACTTCACGGTGGCTGTGGCCGTGCAGGCGCACGCGAACGAACACTTCGCGGCGAAGTTTGGGCATGCGTTCGATGCGGGTAATCAGGTGCTGCAGCTGTTCGCGCGCGATCATGATCTCTTCCACGCTGGGGCTGAGCCAGTCGGCCCGTACCAGCCAGTCTTCCAGCGCCGCCAGTTCGGTGCTACGCCGACGGTGCTGGTCGATGCACAAGTTGCGCGCCGCCTGGAATAGTAAGGCCCGGGCATTGATTACCGGTGCGTTGAGCGCATGGGCGTACGCCTGGGCGAAGCTGGACTGGGCAATATCAGCGGCGTCGTCAGGGTTGCGCAGCCGCCCGCAGAGGTAGCGGCGCAGATCGCTGTAATGGGCAAGCAGGTCGTCGACGGCCGCCTTGAGAGCTGGCCGGGCGTGCCAAACGCTGGAAAGGGAGGTCATTGCGGATGTGGCGAAGGCCGTTAATAGGAATTCCTATCATTCTCACACATGTCAATCGGCCATCGCCAGCATCATGTTGCCGATCAGTAACCCAGCTTGCGCAGCAACTGTTCTTCGTTCTGTGGCATCGGTCGTTTATAGAAACGCATCAGCTCACCGGCACGGTTGGTGAAGATGCCGTCGACGCCGGCTTTCATCGC
This sequence comes from Pseudomonas sp. WC1, assembly GCF_050586565.1. Taxonomy (NCBI): domain Bacteria; kingdom Pseudomonadati; phylum Pseudomonadota; class Gammaproteobacteria; order Pseudomonadales; family Pseudomonadaceae; genus Pseudomonas; species Pseudomonas sp. WC1. The sequence goes on along the minus strand of NZ_JBOBDQ010000008.1, from coordinate 36,185 downwards.
CTTGTCGAAATCCACCGCCTCGTCGAGGGTGTATACGTGCACCAGCAGCCCCTTGTCGTGGCTGGCCTGGTTCATCCACGGCTGGATCAGGTCGGAGTAGCTCTGTTCGCCGAGGTGGGTACGGATTGCCGAAGGGCCGGTACCAATGGCGCCGCCGGCCTTGGCATAGTCGAGCCAGCGCTGGAACTCGGCACGGTCCTTGGGTTGCTGACGGGCGTAGAAGGCCGGCTTGTCCTGCTCACCGGATTCGGCGAAGTCCTGCCCGGAAGCCGGCTCGATGCTACCCTTGGCCACCCACAGCAAGAGGATCTTCGGCACCTGCGGCATGACCTCGTGCAGCAGCTTGAGGCTGTTGCGATCGAAGGTCTGCAAGATCACCTTGCCCGGCTTGTCGAGCCAGCCACGGGCCTCGAGGCGTTTTTTCAGGTCCTGCTCGATACCGGGAAACTGCGCCGGCTCCTTGGTCTCGATGTAAAGGCCCGGATGACGCTCGGGGTTGCCTTCGGCGATATTGATCACTTCGTCCAGGGTCAGAATGCGCTGGCCCTTGAACGCTTCGCGGGCACGCTCTGGATAGGCCTTGTTGAACCAGCTGCCGGCGTCCAGCGCCTTGAGTTCGGCCAAGGTGAAGGCGCTGACCGGGCTCGCCTTGCGCTCGGGGTAACGTTCGGCGACGTCGCTGGTGCGTGCCAGCACATCGTCGTGGACCACCACCAGCACGCCATCGCGGGTGCGCTGCAAGTCCATTTCCAGGTAGTCGGCGCCCAGTTCGCGGGCCAGCAGGTAGGCGGGAGTGGTGGACTCGGGAGCATCGAACGAGGCGCCACGGTGAGCGATCACGGCCGGATGCGGGATGTCCTGGGCCTTGGCGAGGGCCTTGCCGTCGGAGGCATGGGCCGCGGTACTCGCCAGCAAGGTGGCCAGGAGAAGGGTCTTGTGCATGGGTAGTCCTTTGCAGATCGGGGCCGGCCCCTGGAAGACGCCGGCAAGGTCAACGGTGCAGTCCTTGAGGGCGCAAGCCTCGCACACTCTGCATGACATGCTAAAGTCCCCGGCGTTTTCCGCCCCACCCAATGGACCGCCCATGCCCGCACTCGACGCCCACTTGCCCACCTGGGCCGACCTCAACCAGCGCCACCCCAGCACCGCCCTGCTGCTGGGCAATGGTGCCAGCCGCGCGCTGTGGAAACCGTTCGGCTACTTCTCGCTGTTCGAGGAAGCCCAGCGGGTGCGGCACAAGGCTTTGGGGGTGAGCGACCAGGCACTGTTCAAGGCCCTGGGCAGTGAGCTGTTCGAGCCGCTGCTCAGCACCCTGAACACCACCGTGCGGGCCAACGCCGCGCTGGCGATCAACTCCACCGCGCCGCTGAACCGCTACTACTCGATCAAGGAAGCGCTGATCCACGCGGTGCGCGCCGTGCACCTGCCCTGGCCGCGCTTCCCCAGTGCGACGCGTACGGCCATCAACCAGGCGCTGCGCCAGTACCGCAGCGTCTACACCAGCAACTACGACCTGATCCTGCCCTGGGCCGTGGCCGAGGATACGCAAGGTTTCGCCAACCTGTTCGACGAACAGGGTTTCTTCGACGTGCGCCGCAGCCAGGCCGACGGTATCCGCATCCTGCACCTGCACGGCGGCATGCACCTGCTCAAGTTGCCTGACGGCAGTACCCGCCGACGCAGCGCAGAACAGGCCGAACTGCTCGAAGGTTTCGCCGTGAACATTCCCGGCGAAGTACCGCTGTTCGTCAACGAAAGCCGCAGCGAAGACAAGCTGCGCGCCATCCGCAACTCCGACTACCTGTCCTGGAGCCTGGGACAGCTGGCCCGCGAACACGACGGACTATGCTTGTTCGGCCAGCATCTGGACACCAGCGACCAGCACCTGCTCGACGCCATCCGCCTGGCTCGGCCCAAGCACCTGGCCATCGCGATCCGGCCGCTAAGCGAGGCCTCGGTCATCAACCAGAAGCAGCACTTCATTGATCGCTTTGGCGATCTTTCGCAGGTTCCGCTGCACTTTTTCGATGCCTCCAGCCACCCCCTAGGCTTGGCTGAACTGACCATCCCCGTTCCGGCCACACAGGATCGACGGCGCTGAGCCGCACACTTTGCAAATGTAAATAATTCTCGATAAGATCCGCACCCTTTCCTCCCCGCCAGCCCCGGAAAGCGTGCATGCAGCGCCCCAAACCCGACCCCGTCGCCCACGGTTTCTATGCCGACATCCTGCATTTCCTGCGCAAGCGCATGGACAATGCCAGTGACGCGGCGGACATGACCCAGGATGTGTTCGCCCAATGGCTGGGTTACCGGGATCGGGCCAAGGTGGAGCAGCCGCGCGCGTTCCTGTTCCAGGTGGCGCGCAACCTGCTGAGCGACCATTGGCGCAGGCAGAAGGTGCGCCATGCGGCGCTGGCCGACGACACCCTGCCCGAGCAGCAGAGCGCGCCGGCCAATGACCCCCTGGACCATGCCCAACAGCAACAACGGCTGGATCAATTGCGTCAGGTGCTCGCAGAACTCTCGCCGCGACGCCGCGAAGCCCTTATGCTGCACCGTTTCGAAGGCCTGACCCAGGCCCAGATCGCCGAACGCATGAACATTTCCGTCAGCATGGTCGAAAAGCACATCGCCGCCGCCCTGCTGCAATGCAAGCAACGCCTGGACAGTGACAACGGCACGGAGCAGTTCCCATGACCCCCACCGACGAGCTCGACCCGCGCCCGATCGACGCCCAGGCGGCGAGTTGGTTCAGCCGCAACCGCAACCAGCCGTCACGGCAAGACCGCAAGGCATTCGCCCGGTGGATGCAGACGCCCGAGCACACCCGCGCCTATCGCCAGTTCGAACAGCTGTGGGATGACCTGGCCGCCCTCAAGCAAGCCAATCGCCCCGTACCCTTGCCGGTACGCCGGGCGCCGCGCTGGCGCCCGGCCCTGGCAACGGCGGCGGCCCTGCTCTGCGCCATACTGGCCGGCAATCTGGGCGCGGGTAGCGAAGCCTTCAGCAAGCGCATCAGCGCCAGCCAGGCCCTGCAGGTGCTGCAACTGCCCGATGGCAGCCAGCTGCATGTCAACGCCCAGACCCGCCTGCGCCTGGACTTCAGCGCCGAACAGCGGCTGATCCAGCTCGAACATGGCCAGCTGTATATCGAGGTGGCACCCGACAAGGAGCGGCCGCTGTTCGTCGATGCGGGCAGCGGCCGCGTGCGCGTGGTCGGCACTGGCTTCGATGTGCGCCGGGGCGACCGCGAACTGGTGGTCGCGGTCGCCCACGGGCAGGTGGCGTTCGACACCCCCGGCGAGCGACAACCGCCGTTGTTGCTCGGTGCCCGCCAGGGCGCCACCTACGACCTGGCACGCGGCACCCTGACCCGCCGTGAACTGGGCGAACAACAGGTGGCCGACTGGCGCGAGGGCCATGTGAGCTTTCGCAACCGCGAACTGGCCAGCCTGATTGACGAGCTCGGCCTGTATCGCCAGCAGCCGGTGGTGCTGGCCGACCCGACGCTTGGCCGCTACAAGGTGTCCGGCAATCTCGACGTCCACGACCCGGACGCCCTGCTCAATGCCCTGCCCGCCCTGTTGCCGGTCAAGACCACCTTGCTGGCGGACGGGCGCCTGCGCATCGAGCGGCGCTAGGCTCTGTACGAAATATATCTGCACTCGCCCATACTGCGTTGAAACGGGGCTCGGAATGCTCATGTACTCCAGTACAGTCGGGCGCGACCCCGGCCGTTCCTCCCCCCGTTTCGCCTTGTCTGGCCTTCGCGCAGACACATTTCGTACAGACCCTAAAAAAATAATTTGAGAATTTTTATCATTCGCAGGTGAGGTTTTGTCGCAACATCGCGTCTTCCTCCCCGCCTGCCGCGTGATGGCGGGCTTTTTCCGGCCTTTTGCCGTTTGGGGGAAACCATGTTGTCCGCGATGCGTCCATTGCACTGCCTGCCTGTCCGACCCACATTGCTGGCCCTGTGCCTGGCCATGAGCCTGGCCGCCGAAGCCGCACCGGTACCGTTCGACCTGCCGGCGCAACCGCTGGCGCGCTCGCTGAGCCAACTGGCCCAGCAGGCCAAGGTCCAGCTGCTGTTCGACGAGGCCCTGTTCGGCGGTGCCCAGGCACCGGCGCTCAAGGGCGACTTCGAAGCCGAAGTGGCTATCAGCCGCCTGCTGGTCGGCAGCCGCTTCAACGTGGTGCGCATGGGCAATACCTACGTGGTACGCCTGCGCGAAGACGACCCGACTGCCGACAACAGCCTGCAACTCGGTGCCGTGAGCATCGTGGGTGACGGGCAGCAGGTCGACGCTGGCAACGTCGGGCGCTCGACGCTCGACCAGGAGCAGATCGACCGCTACCAGCCCAGCAACATTCCCAGCGTGCTGGCGACCCTGCCGGGGGTGAACATGGGCGGCTCGTCCAAGCCCGGCGGCCAGACCATCAACATCTGGGGCTTTGGCGACGCCGAGGACGTGCCGATGACCCTCGACGGTGCGCCCAAGAGCGGCTTTGAGCGCTATCAGCAAGGTACCATCTTCATCGAGCCCGAGCTGATCAAGCACATCGAGGTCGAAAAAGGCCCGCACTCGGTCAAGACCGGCAACGGCGGCTTTGGCGGCAGCGTCAATATGGAAACCAAGGACGCCGGCGACTTGCTGCAAGAGGGCCGCAACAGCGGTGCGATGCTCAAGTACGGCTATGGCAGCAACGACCACCAGCAGATCTACAGCTCGGCATTGTTCGGCCGTACCGACGACGGTCGCATCGACGGCCTGGTGTATTACACCAAGCGCGACGGCGGCAACCTGAAGATGGCCGACAGCCTGCCCGACCCCACCGGCAAATGGCCGATCAACCCCCAGCGCATCCCCTACAGCGCCCTGGACCTGGACGGCGCTTTGCTAAAAACCAACATACATTTCACCGACGAGCACAGCCTGGGGCTGTCCTGGGCACAATCGGAAAGCCAGCGCTGGACCACCTTCTCATCGACCGCCTTCAGCACGCCCCCCACTGCGGCGGATATCAAGAAGTACGGCTACGAAGCTGCCCTCAAGCGTTTCCTCGCCAACCGCCGCACCATCGACACCACCTGGTCGGCCACCTACAAGTACCAACCGATCGAGAACCCGTGGGTGGACCTGCAGGTGAAGTACTCCGAATCGGACACCAAGCAGACCGATGAGCGCGACGCAACGGCGTTCTTCCAGCCCGCCACCGGTGGGCGCAAGATGGACACCGAGTACAAGGACCGCATGCTTGATGTGAAGAACACCAGCACCTTCCTCACCGGTCCCCTGGAACATGCGCTCACCGCAGGCGTGCAGGTGCGTCGCCATGACCGCGACACGCAGATGTGGATGCCCGGCAAGACCTACGAAGTACCCAAGTACAACTATGGTCACTACCAACCGTACTTCATGCCCAGCGGCCAGGTCGACAGCCAGGGCTACTACCTGCAGGACGCCATCACCCTGGGCGACCTGACCATCACGCCATCGTTGCGCTACGACCACGTGACCAACGAGGGCAAGCCCAACCAGGCGCCGTACTACAACAACCCGGAGGCTGGCCACGACTACAGCGACAAGACCTACAGCGGCTGGTCGCCACGTCTGTCGCTGTTCTGGAAGATGAACGAACAGACCGCGCTGTTCGCCGACTACAGCAAGACCTGGCGCGCCCCGGTGCTGGATGAACAGTATGAAGTGCAGGGTGTCGGCAGCCGCACCGCCACCAGTCGCAACCTCGACCCCGAGCGCATCATCGGTGTGCGGGTCGGCAGCATCAGTACCTTCACCAATGTGTTCAGCCAAGGCGACAGCGCGCAGATTCGCACCATGGCATTCCACAACAAGGTCACTGACGAGATCTTCAAGGCCACCGGCATCGGCTGCCAGGAGCAACTGGTCAGCGGCGGCACCATTGCCAACACCTGCGGCGACGGGCTGATGGGCAACTACCGCAATATCGGCGATGTGACCTACAAGGGTTTCGAAGTCGAGACCTTCTACGACGCCACCTATTGGTTCGGTGCGCTGTCGTACTCTTGGATGGAGGGTCGCCACGAGGGCGCGTACACCAACCCCTGGGGGCCGGATGTCTGGGCCAAGGATGTACCGGCACCGAAATGGATCACCACCCTTGGCGTGAAGATCCCGGCCTGGGACGCCCGGGTCGGCTGGACCGCGCAGTTCGTCGGCGCCACCCACCACCTGCCCAGCGACAAGTACTTCGAGGGCCCGGCCAGCGCGCTCGGTGACCGCTACTACGACAACTTCGGCAACGAGAAGTACCAGATACATGGCCTGTTCGCCAACTGGAAGCCGCAACAACCCTACCTCAAGGGCACCGAGGTCAACCTGACCGTGGACAACCTGTTCAACAAGGCCATCCGGCCAGAGCTGTCAGGTGAGAACGCCTATACCCAGGGACGCAATGCCAAGATCAGCGTGACCCGGTTCTTCTGAGCCCGCTGGCAATGATGCAACGGAGTGCATCACCTGCCGTTCGCCACCCGCTCCTGGGCCCTGGCGACATTCACCTGCATCGCCACGATGGCCAGCTCATGGACTGCCTGGGCGACGGCATGCGTGCCGCGCGCCTGCATCCACGACAGGATGTCGGCGAGGTGCCAGAGCGAGAGCGTGCCGTCATGCACCGGGGCCGGAAAGGTGCGGTGATGGGTGAGCATGAGCTTGCGCATGTTCTGCCGGGAGACCCCCACCAGCTCCGCCACATCGGTCAGGCCGACCAGGTCGGGACTGGCCTCGATCAGCCGGGCATCCGGCAACACTTGCCGCACATCCGCCAGGGCGCTGTGCAGCGCCTCCCGCGCCGTGCCGCCCTCGCGGGCGAAGGCCAGGGCCAGACGGCCCGGTTGGCCGCTACCGACCACTGCATCATCGCAACCGGCCTCCCCCAGGCGCTCGATCAGCGCATCGACGTCCATGTCCTCGGTCAATTGGTATTTGAGGGTGAACTCGTACTCCATCACTTTCGCTCCACTGACTGATTGGCTATCGCGCTTGTCGACGTACAGTTGTCCACGATCCGGCGTAACTGGCGGGCGAAGGTGCCCGGGTTCCTGGGCGTGCTCCACACGCTGGTGATGCAGAACTCGCCGCAGCAGCATTCGCGGTCGTTGTTAGGGCAATAGATCCGCCCCCAGCAATGGCCACCTCGCACGGAGACTCTCCAGCCCCGCGCCTCGGCGTGCGTCAGGGACTGTTCGACTTCCTTGTTTGGATGGAGGGGACGGACCATCGGTTGAGCTCCAGTATGGATATGAGAAAGAGGTTGTCAAGTGACAACCGCGCAACGCCGACAGGCGTCATCACAAGCCAGACTAGGTGCCAAGAGGGATGCAACGGGCTCAAAAAGGTCGCTTCGGAAACGACCTAACTGAATTTGTGAAAGTGCTGTAGGTCGATCATCCAGCGATCAGCCCATCCGCCTTCAACAACGTCTCCAGACAATGCTCGCGCACCCCATAGAACGCCTTGAGCTCGGCGATTTTCTCCAGCAGACCCGCATTGTCCTGGGGCTGCCGACGCTTGACCGCAAGGATCATCTTGTTCTTGTTGGTATGCTCGAGCGAGATGAACTCGAACACCTTGGTCTCGTAGCCGCAAGCCTCCAGGTAAAGGGCGCGCAGGCTGTCAGTGAGCATCTCGGCCTGCTGGCCCAGGTGCAGCCCGTACTGCAGCATCGGTTGCAACAACCCCGGGCTGTGCAACTGCGGGCGGATCTGCTTGTGGCAGCACGGCGAGCACATGATGATCGCGGCGCTGCAGCGAATACCGGTGTGGATGGCATAGTCGGTGGCGATGTCGCAGGCATGCAAGGCGATCATCACATCGATGGCCTCAGGCACCACGCTGCGCACATCGCCGCATTCGAACACCAGGCCCGGGTGCTCCAGGCGCACGGCGGCGGCGTTGCACAACTCGACCATGTCCGGGCGCAGCTCGACACCGGTGACCTGCGCCTCACGGGCGAGGGTGTTGCGCAGGTAGTCATGCATGGCAAAGGTCAGGTAGCCCTTGCCCGAACCGAAGTCGGCGACCTTCAGGCTCTGCTGGGGGTTCACGGGCGCGTCGCTCAAGGCATGGTCGAAGACCTCGATGAACTTGTTGATCTGCTTCCATTTGCGCGACATGGACGGGATCAGCGCGCCCTGCGCGTCAGTCACCCCCAGGTCGCGCAGGAACGGCCGCGACAGCTCCAGGTAACGCTTCTTCTGCCGATCATGGCCACCCGCGCCCGCCTCGCGGGGCGTCTGCTGGGCCAGGTGCCGGCGCAGCATCGGCTTGCCTTTCTTGCTGAACTCCAGTTGCACCTCGCCAGCAGCGGTGAACAGGTGCGCGTTGCGAAAGCCCTCGGGCAGCAGTTCAGCCACCAGCACCTGCGCCTCGTCCAACCCCAGGTTTCGGGTGATGTCGCGAGTCTGGTGGCGGTAGACCAACGACAGGCAGGCCTGGCCCTTGATCTGCACCTGCTTGGCGATGATCCGCTGCAGGGTCTGGTCGGTACCGACATGGCGGGCCAGCACCAGCTTGCTCAGGCTGCCGTCGCCCAGCGCATCGGCGAGCAGGCTCAGGAACTGGGCGCGCGCGTCCGGCGCGCCAGGGGCGGAGGAAGGGGAAGACATGGAAACGGGTGCCTCGAAATGCGGGGAGCGCGATGCGCAATGCCGGGCATTCTACGTCGATGATGCCCCTGGCGAAACATGCCCTTGCTCGCCAACGGTCAGTCGAGAATCACCAGGCGGTTGGGCAGTTCGTTGCGCGCATGGGTCGGGGGTACATGTTCGCTGAGCAGCTCGCCGCAGGCCTCGATGCATTCGACGAAGCCCTGCAAGGTATGGCCCTGGCGCACCTGGTCGGTGAAACGGGCGACGATCGCCTCGCGCGCCTGCTCGGGCAGGTGCCGGGCGATGCCCTCGTCGACCAGGATCTCGACATGGCGCTCGGCTTCGCTGACGAAGATCAGCACGCCCGTGGCCCCGGCGGTACGCTGCAGGTTGAGCTCGAGAAACTGCTGGCGGGCCAGGCCCGAAGCGCGCCGGCGGCGCAACATCGACGGCACCACCCAGGCAGCCAGGCGCGGATGGCGCAACACCAGGCACAAGCTGATGAAGGTCAGCATCTGCGCCAACAACAGGCCATTGACGCCGATACCACCCAGCCACACATGCAACGCGCCGGGTATCAACAAGGCCAGCAAGGCGGCCCAGATCAACGGCAAGTAGGGGAAATCATCGGCGCGGCGGGCCAGCACGGTCACAAGCTCCGCATCGGTGCGCCGTTCGGCGCGTGCAATCGCCTCGGCGATCTGGCGCTGTTCGTATTCGGTCATGCCATCGTCTCTCGAGCGTTCTTATCGTTGTTATCCCGGCAATCGGGTGGGCGAGAGTGTATCTCAACAAATGCCTCATATAAGGCATAATCCGCGACTGCGTCGGATCATGGATGAATGATCCACAACACGGCCAGCGGACACGACAACAACAGGCATACGAAACGTCTCGGCCCACCGCTATCACTCGACAACGGAATTGATGATGAAACTGTCTTTGCTGGGCCTGGCCATGGGCCTTGCCAGTCAGGCGGCCCTTGCCGCCCCTATCGCCCCGCCCCTGCAGGACAAGCAGGCGTTCGTCGACCATCTGATCAGCCAGATGACCGAGGCCGAGAAGATCGGCCAGCTACGCCTGATCAGCATCGGCCCCGAGATGCCCCACGCGAAGATCCGCGAGGAAATCGCCGCCGGACGCATCGGCGGCACCTTCAACTCGCGCACCGCCCCGGAGAACCGTCCGATGCAGGACGCGGCCATGCGCAGCCGCCTCAAGATCCCGATGTTCTTCGCCTACGACACCATCCATGGCGAACGCACCATCTTCCCGATCGGCCTGGGCCTGGCCTCGTCCTGGGACATGGACGCCATCGCCAAGGTCGGCCGCACCTCGGCCGTCGAGGCGGCCGCCGACTCGCTGGACATGACCTTCGCACCGATGGTCGACATTGCCCGCGACCCGCGTTGGGGGCGCACCAGCGAAGGCTTTGGCGAGGACACCTACCTGACTTCGAAGATCGGCCAGGTGATGGTCAAGTCGTTCCAGGGGTCGAGCCCGGCCAATGCCGACAGCATCATGGCCATCGTCAAGCACTTCGCCCTGTACGGCGCCGTGGAAGGGGGCCGCGACTACAACACGGTCGATATGAGCCTGCCGAAGATGTACAACGACTACCTGCCGCCCTACCGCGCCGCGCTCGACGCCGGTGCTGGCGGGGTGATGGTGGCGCTGAACTCGATCAACGGCGTGCCGGCCACGTCCAACACCTGGCTGATGAACGACTTGCTGCGCAAGCAGTGGGGCTTCAAGGGCGTGACCATCAGCGACCACGGCGCCATCCAGGAACTGATCCGCCATGGCGTGGCCCGTGACGGCCGCGAAGCCGCCAAGCTGGCGATCAAGGCCGGCATCGACATGAGCATGAACGACACCCTCTACGGCGAAGAACTGCCTGGGTTGTTGAAGTCCGGTGAGGTCAGCCAGGCAGAACTGGACCAGGCAGTGCGTGAAGTGCTGGGCGCCAAGTACGACATGGGTCTGTTCAAAGACCCCTACGTGCGCATTCCAAAGCCTGAGACCGACCTGAAGGACTACTACGCCGAGGACCGCCTGCACCGCGAAGCCGCGCGTGACGTGGCACGCCGCGGCCTGGTGCTGCTGGAAAACCGCGAGCAGACCCTGCCCCTGAAAAAGGCCGGCACCATCGCCGTGGTCGGCCCACTGGCCGATGCGCCGATCGACATGATGGGCAGTTGGGCCGCCGACGGTAAACCGCAGCACTCGGTGACCGTGCGTGAAGGTTTGCGCCGCGCCGTCGAAGGCAAGGCCAAGCTGGTGTACGCCAAAGGCTCGAACGTCACTGGCGACAAGGCGATGTTCGATTACCTGAACTTCCTCAACTTCGACGCCCCGGAAATCGTCGACGACCCGCGTCCGGCCGCGGTGCTGATCGACGAAGCGGTCAAGGCCGCCAGGCAATCGGACGTGGTCGTGGCCGTGGTCGGCGAGTCCCGGGGCATGTCCCACGAGTCCTCAAGCCGCACCACCCTGGAGATCCCCGCGGTACAACGCGACCTGATCAAGGCGCTCAAGGCCACCGGAAAACCCTTGGTGCTGGTGCTGATGAACGGCCGTCCGCTGTCGATCGCCTGGGAACGCGAGCAGGCCGACGCCATCCTCGAAACCTGGTTCAGCGGCACCGAAGGCGGCAACGCCATCGCCGACGTACTGTTCGGCGACTACAACCCGTCCGGGCGGCTGGCCATCACCTTCCCGCGTTCGGTCGGGCAGATCCCGATGTACTACAACCACATGCGCATCGGCCGCCCGTTCACCCCAGGCAAGCCGGGCAACTACACCTCGCAGTACTTCGAGGAGCCAAACGGCCCGCTGTATCCGTTCGGCTACGGCCTGAGCTACACCAGCTTCGAACTGTCCGACCTGACCTTGTCGCAGACCGAGCTAAAGCGCGGCGCGACCCTCAAGGCCAAGGTCGTCGTGAAGAACACCGGCAAGCGTGACGGCGAGACCGTGGTGCAGCTGTATATCCAGGACCAGAGCGCGTCGATGAGCCGCCCGGTGAAGGAGCTGAAGAACTTCCAGAAGCTGATGCTCAAGGCCGGCGAGTCGCGAACCTTGACTTTCGACATCAGTGAGCAGGATCTGAAGTTCTACAATGGCCAACTGCAGCACGTTGCCGAGGCTGGCCAGTTCAACGTGCAGGTCGGCCTCGATTCCGAAGCGGTGCAACAGCAGAGCTTCGAGCTGCTGTAAGCCAGACCCGGCCCCATCGCGGGACAAGCCCGTTTCCACACATCACGCTGTGGAAGCGGGCTTGCCCCGCGAAGAGGCCGGCACAGACAACCGCAACCCCGGATCCGCCCCATGCCCTCATCCTTCCGCACCCTGCGCCTGGGTTTGATCATCCTGCTGATCCTGGTCGGCACCACACTCAGCGCCGGCTGGGCCATGCACCAGGCCAAGCGCGAGGCGATGGCAACCGACGCCCGCCGGGCCGGCCAGCAACTGGGCCTGTATGCCAACGCCCTGCATACCCTGATCGAGCGCTACCGTGCATTGCCTGCGGTACTGGCGCTGGACCCTGAACTGATCGCCGCCCTGCGCGGCCCGGTTACCGAACAGGTGCAGGACGCCCTGAACCGCAAGCTCGAACGCATCAACGGCGCCGCCAACTCTTCCACCCTGGAGCTGTTGGACCGCACGGGCCTGGCCATCGCGGCCAGCAACTGGCGCCTGCCGACCACCTATGTCGGTTCCAACTACGGCTTTCGCCCCTATTTCAAACAGACCCGCAGCCAGGGCAGTGGCCGCTTCTACGCCGTCGGCGTGACCAGCGGCGTGCCAGGTTATTTCCTGGCGAGCGCGGTGAACGACGAACATGGCCGCTTCCTCGGCGCCATGGTGGTCAAGCTGGAGTTCCCGGAGCTCGAGCGCGAGTGGCGCCAGGGCAACGACATCCTGCTGGTCAGCGATGCCCGCGGCATCACCTTCATTGCCAACCAGGACGGCTGGCGTTACCGCGAACTGCAACCGCTGTCCGGTGCCGACCGCGCCGAGCTGGCGGAGACCCGCCAGTACGACAAGCAGCCGCTGGTGCCCCTGCAGCACCAGGCCCTGACTCGCTTCACCGACACCAGCCACCTGACCCGCGTGCAAGGCCCGGATGGCACCGCCGAGTACCTGTGGGAGCGCCTGCCCCTGGAGGCCGAAGGCTGGACCCTGCACCTGTTGCGCAAGCCGCAGGTCGCCGAGGATGGGCGCAACGCCGCCCTCGCCGCCGCGGCGATCTGGCTGAGCCTGGTGTTCGCCGCGCTGTTCGTCAGCCAGCGCCTGCGCCTGGCCCGTCTGCGTCAACGCAGCCGCGAGGAGCTCAAGCGCCAGGTCGAGGAGCGTACCCGCGAGCTGCGCACGGCCCAGGAAGGCCTGGTGCAGTCGGCCAAGCTGGCGGCGCTGGGGCAGATGTCGGCCGCGCTGGCCCACGAGATCAACCAGCCTCTTACCACCCAGCGCATGCAACTGGAAACCTTGCGCCTGCTGCTTGATCATGGCCGTCATGACGAAGCCCGCCAGGCCCTGGAACCGCTCGAGCAGATGCTCAGTCGCATGGCCGCGCTCACCGGCCACCTGAAAACCTTCGCCCGCAACAGCCCCGGAGGCCTGCGCGAACGCCTGGACCTGGCCACCGTGGTCGACCAGGCATTGCACCTGCTGGACACTCGCATGCGCGCCGAAAACGTCGAGGTGGCGCTGTACCTGGCGCGCCCGGCCTGGGTCCGTGGCGATGCGATCCGCCTGGAGCAAGTGCTGATCAACCTGCTGCGCAACGCCCTCGACGCCATGGCCGACAAGCGCTACAAACGCCTGGAGATCCGTATCGAGGCGGACGATGCGCAGTGGCGCCTGAGCGTGCTCGACTCCGGTGGCGGCATCCTCGACACCGACCTTTGCCGGGTCTTCGACCCGTTCTTCACCACCAAGCCGGTCGGCGAGGGCCTGGGCCTGGGCCTGGCCATCTCCTACGGCATCGTCATCGATGCCGGCGGCCACCTGCAGGTCGAGAACCTGCCGGGGGGCGCCCGCTTCAGCCTCACCCTGCCCCGCGACCTGGAGACGGTATGTTGAATTCAGTGATCGTTGTCGATGACGAAGCCAGCATCCGCGCTGCGGTGGAACAATGGCTGAGCCTGTCAGGCTTCAACGTGCAGCTTTTCGAGCGTGCCGAGGAGTGCCTGGCGCAACTCCCGGCGCACTTTCCCGGCGTGATCCTCAGCGACGTGCGCATGCCCGGCATGTCCGGTCTGCAATTGCTCGACCGGCTCCAGCAGGCCGACCCCGACCTGCCGGTGATTCTGCTCACCGGCCACGGCGATGTGCCCATGGCGGTGGAGGCGATGCGCAACGGTGCCTACGACTTTCTGGAAAAGCCCTTTACCCCACAGCACCTGATGGGCAGCCTGCGCCGGGCCCTGGAAAAACGCCAGCTGGTCCTGGAAAACCGCCGCCTGCATGAGCAGGCCGACCTCAAGGCCCAGCTGGAGAACACCTTGCTGGGCATGTCCCAGGGGTTGCAGCAACTGCGCCGACAGGTGCTGGAGCTGGCCAGCCTGCCGGTCAACGTGCTGATCCGTGGCGAAACTGGCAGCGGCAAGGAGCGCGTGGCGCGCTGCCTGCACGACTTCGGCCCGCGCGCCGACAAACCCTTTGTCGCGCTAAACTGCGCGGCCATCCCCGAAACATTGTTCGAAGCCGAACTGTTCGGCCATGAAAGCGGCGCCTTTACCGGCGCTCAGGGCAAGCGCGTCGGCAAGCTGGAGTACGCCAATGGCGGTACGGTGTTCCTCGACGAGATCGAGAGCATGCCCCTGGCCCAGCAAGCCAAACTGTTGCGGGTGATCCAGGAGCAGAGGCTTGAGCGCCTGGGGGCCAACCAGAGCATCGCCGTCGATCTGCGCATCATCGCCGCGACCAAACCGGACCTGCTTGAAGAGGCCCGTGCTGGGCGCTTTCGCGAAGACCTGGCGTACCGCCTCAACGTTGCCGAGCTGCGCCTGGCACCGCTGCGCGAGCGCCGTGAAGACATCCCGCTGCTGTTCGAACACTTCGCTCGCACCGCTGCCGAACGCCTGGGCCGCCATGCCCCACCGGTCGGCGGAGGACGATTGGCGCAGCTGCTGGCCCACGACTGGCCGGGCAATGTGCGTGAGTTGGCCAATGCTGCCGAACGTCATGCCTTGGGGCTGGATTCGCAGAACCTTGAGAGCCTGCCAGGCGGGCAGTCGCTGGGCGAACAGATGGAGGCGTTCGAAGCCCAATGCTTGCGTGCGGCGCTGCGCCAGCATCGGGGCGAGATCAAGGGGGTGATGGAGGCGCTGCAACTGCCGCGGCGTACGCTGAACGAGAAGATGCAGCGCCATGGCCTGGTGCGTGAGGACTTTCTCGGCAACGAATGAGCGGATTTCCGCTTATCTGTCCAGGCAAATGAGCGGAAGTTCGCTCACTGCATGCTGAATCGCCGGGACTGCCTGGCAGCCCATCGCTGGCAAGCCAGCGCCCCCCAGGCACCATGCAAGCCAGATACGGTGGGAGCTGGGTTGCCAGCGACAGGGCACAAGACGCCCCCAAATGGACCACCAAGCCCCCATTTGGCACACCTCCTGCAAAACCCTTCTCAAGCTGCGCCCCGAGCGCGCTCCACAAAAACAACGAGAAGGTATCCCTGATGGATAACGCCAGCACTCTGCCCACCGGGGCGGCCGTTGCGCCCGCCGCGGAAAAGTCCACCGCCAGCCGCCTCAAATCGATCTTCAGTGGTTCCATCGGCAACATGGTCGAATGGTACGACTGGTACGTCTACGCCGCATTCTCGCTGTACTTCGCCAAGGCTTTCTTCCCCGCCGGCGACACCACCGCCCAACTGCTCAACACCGCCGCAATCTTTGCCGTGGGCTTCCTCATGCGCCCGATCGGTGGCTGGCTGATGGGCCTGTACGCCGACCGCAAGGGCCGCAAGGCGGCGCTGATGGCCTCGGTGCTGCTGATGTGCGCCGGCTCGCTGGTCATCGCGCTGACGCCGGGCTACGAGACCATCGGCGTCGCCGCACCGGTCCTGCTGGTCATCGCCCGCCTGATGCAGGGCCTCTCGGTAGGGGGTGAATACGGCACCTCGGCCACCTACCTGAGCGAGATGGCCAGCAAGGAGCGCCGCGGCTTCTTCTCCAGCTTCCAGTACGTCACCCTGATCTCCGGCCAGCTCATCGCCCTGGCGGTGCTGATCGTCCTGCAGAACACGCTGACTACCGAGGAGCTGTACGCCTGGGGCTGGCGCGTACCCTTCGTGATCGGCGCGCTGTGCGCGGTGGTCGCCCTGTACCTGCGCCGTGGCATGGAAGAGACCGCCTCCTTCACCAAGAAGGAAAAGTCCAAAGAGAACCTGATGCGCACCCTGATGCGTCATCCCAAGGAACTGATGACCGTGGTCGGCCTGACCATGGGCGGTACCCTGGCCTTCTACACCTACACTACCTACATGCAGAAGTACCTAGTCAACACCGTAGGCATGAGCATCAGCGACTCGACCACCATCTCGGCGGCCACGCTGTTCCTGTTCATGTGCCTGCAGCCGGTGATCGGCGGCCTGTCCGACAAGATCGGCCGGCGCCCGATCCTGATCGCCTTCGGTGTGCTCGGCACCCTGTTCACCGTACCGATCCTCAGCACCCTGCACACCATCCAGACGTGGTGGGGCGCGTTCTTCCTGATCATGGCCGCATTGATCATTGTCAGTGGCTACACCTCGATCAACGCCGTGGTGAAGGCCGAGCTGTTTCCCACCGAGATCCGTGCCCTGGGCGTGGGCCTACCCTACGCGCTGACCGTGTCGATCTTCGGCGGCACCGCCGAGTACGTGGCCCTGTGGTTCAAGAGCAACGGCATGGAGACCGGTTTCTACTGGTACGTCACCGCCTGCATCGCCTGCTCGCTGCTGGTGTACGCGACGATGAAGGACACCAAGCAGCATTCGCGGATCACCACTGACTGATCCCTGCTCGCCAAACGTGAAAAAGGGGCGCTACGGTTGACGGAGCGCCCCTTTTTAATAGGCGTGTCCCAAACAATAGCGCTATTCGGCTCACAACATGAGCTGAATAGCGCTATTATTCGGCTCATGACCTCAAAACAGCACACCGCTGCAGACACCTTCTGGGTGTGGCAGCAGGCCGACTGGCCCGGCTTTCGCTGGAACGAGTCGCAACTTGCCCCCTTGCTCAGGGACTGCGTCCAGGCGCAGGGTTGCCTGCTGGGCAGAGCGGGAGCAGTGACCGAGGCCAATGCCAACCTGGACACGCTCGATACCCTGTTGCAGAACATTGTCACGTCCTCGGCCATCGAGGGTGAACAGCTGAATGTGGAGTCCGTTCGCTCCTCCCTCGCCCGACGGCTTGGCATTGCCGAGCCGGGAACAACCACGACACGCAGCGAGGGCCTGGCCGAGCTGATGGTGGACGCGACCATGGGCTATGTTCGCCCACTGGATCAGCCGCGCCTGTTCCTCTGGCACCGCTGGCTGTTCCCCGAAACCGACGACTCGCTCGCACCTCTCCTGCCAATCGGCGCATGGCGCGACCATGCCCCGATGCAGGTGATATCGGGGCGTATCGACAAGCCCAAGGTGCATTTTGAGGCACCGCCACGCGCCGGCCTGGAGCAGCAGGTGCAGCAGTTCCTCGACTGGTTCGAGAGCAGCCGCCATGATCGGCAACTCGATCCCCTGCTGCGTGCGGGCCTGGCCCATTTCTGGTTCGTCACCCTGCACCCCTTCGCCGATGGCAATGGCCGCCTGACCCGCGCCATCACAGACCTGGCATTGGCCCAGGGCGAGCAGCGAGCGGTGCGTTTCTACGCCATGTCCAGCAGTATCCTGGAAGATCGCTCCGGCTACTACGCAGCCCTTGAAAGCAGCCAGCGCGGCGATCTGGACGTCACACGCTGGCTAGCCTGGTTCCTTGCCACCTTGCTGCGCAGCCTCCAGCAGGCGCTGGTGCGCATTGACCGGGTGCTGGCCAAGTCGCGCTTCTGGCTGATCCATCGGGGCGATGGTTTGTTGCCCGAACAGGTCAAGGTGCTCAATCGACTGCTCGATGGCGGGTCTAGCGGCTTCGAGGATGGCATCAGCGCCAGCCAGTACCAGGCCGTGGCCAAGGTCTCCAAGGCCACGGCCACCCGGCACCTGGCCGACCTGCTGCAGAAAAACTGCCTGGTTCGTCTGCCCGCTGGCGGGCGAAGTACCCGCTATACGGTGAACACCCAAGCGACCTGACGCTTGCACGAAATGACGCTACCGGACCAAGTGCAAGCCGCCTTGCGGTCTGTGCATGCCTCCCCAGGAACCGCTGCCGCCACGCCTTAATTTCCCATTAATTGTCTGGGCACATGCTGATATGGCCCTGTCGTCGGTCTGCGCTTTTCATTCTTGAGTTCCAGGGCTGATCGGCGAGCAGGGCGCCAGAAGACTGCATTGAAGGTCATTCACGCCCAAACCAATCTAATTATTAGATTTTTATCCATTATTTTTTGCGCTTTTTAATCAAATTTGCAGGCGTAATATTAAACCCATAGAAACAACAACCCCTGGCACTCATCGGAGCAACGACCATGAAAAACAAACTGATCCTTTCCCTCGCCCTGTCGGTACTGGCTACTGGCGCCTTCGCCGAAGACGGTTTCGATCGCACCAACGCCCACACCTTTGCCGCTGCACAGAGCCAGTCGGCCAACTACGCAGAAGATGGCTTTGATCGTACTGGCGGCCAGCGCTTCGCCGAAGACGGCTTCGACCGCACCGGCGGCCAGCGCTTCGCCGAAGATGGCTTCGACCGCACCGGCGGCCAGCGCTTTGCTGAAGACGGCTTCGACCGTACTGGCGGCCAGCGCTTCGCAGAGGATGGTTTCGACCGCACCAACGGCCACCGCATCAGCTGATCACTGATGCGCGCTACCAGCCCGGCTTCGGCCGGGCTTGATCATTTGCAGTTGAGCCAAGCCTTGGCACACTAGGCGCCTCGTCCCCCACCAGGAAGGGCCTCGCGGCCTTGCGCAGATGTACTACTACGAACCCGCCAAAGGCCACGGCCTGCCCCACGACCCGTTCAACGCCATCGTCGGCCCACGGCCCATCGGCTGGATCTCCAGCCATGATCGCGAAGGCCGCCTGAACCTGGCGCCCTACAGCTTCTTCAACGCCTTCAACTACATCCCACCGATCATCGGTTTCTGCAGCGTCGGGCGCAAAGACAGCCTGAACAACATCGAGCAGACCGGCGAGTTCGTCTGGAACCTGGCTACCCGGCCGCTGGCCGAGCAGATGAACCAGAGCTGTGCCGCGGTGGCGGCAGATATCGACGAGTTCGCGCTCAGTGGCCTGACCCCGGCCCTGTCCAACGTGGTCAAGGTGCCACGTGTGGGCGAGAGCCCGGTGAGCTTCGAATGCAAGGTCAGCCAGATCGTCCAGCTCAAACGCGCCGACCAGGAAACTGTCCCCAGCTGGCTGATCCTCGGAGAGGTAGTGGCGGTGCACATTGCCGAGCACCTGCTCAAGGACGGCATCTACGACACCGCCGCCGCCGAGCCGATCCTGCGTGGCGGCGGCCCGGCCGACTACTTTGCGCTGGGCGAGCTGTTCAAGATGGCCCGTCCACAGGTCTGATCAGAAGAGCAGTTCGCCTTCCTCGCCTACACCCTGTAGGCGTTCGAGTTCAGCACAAGCGGCCTCGTCGGCCGCGAGCGCCGACTGGAACACCTGCCCGTCGAGCACTTTGTGAAAGCGCGGCGCACCGCCCATGCCCAGGGCCTTCACGGCGATCGCCGCGTGGTAGCCGCCGCCTTGCACCGGGACCATCGCCGAGACCGCTTCGAAGTGGGGGAATTCTTTACGTGCCATGCTGCACTCCGCCTGAATGATGTAGGGGCGGCATTCTACACATCAGGCGAAGGTATGCAGGTCAAGGCTGCTGACCACCTGCGCCTGGACCAGCTCGCCAAACACCTCCAGGGTGGGCGAGGCGAAATAGCCGCTCATCGCCTGCTGGTCGCTCCAGCTGCCGCTGAGCAGCCACAGATCGGTATCGACCTGCGAACGCTGCACACTGAAACTCAGGCAGCCGGGCGCCCGCAGCGACGGCTCCAGCAGGTCGCGCAGGCGCATGCCGAGTTCCGCCGAACGACCGTTGCTGGCGCGGATGAAAGCCAGGTGAGTGACCGGTTGAGGCTGGGTCATGAACGATCTCCTTGAAGCGCTACGGACGGGAAAACAGGCTGCCAAGATTAGGGCCCTGCCCTCGCGCGACGTTAGGCCATTACTGCCGAGCGATTGCCTGATCCTGCCGCGCGACAGGATCAGGCAATCGAACGACAGCATTCGACTAGCGCCCGACATTGCCCATACCTATGCTGGCCCGGTCAGTAGAGGAACCACGCCATGACCACGCTCCCGCCACCCGACTCGCCCCTTGAGCTGCAGCGCCAGGAACTGGCCGCGCTGATCCAGCGCCACGCCGGCCAGCCCCATGGCCCGGCGTCGGCCATCGAGGACCTTTACCTTACGTGCTACGAAGAGGAGATCCGCGGCATGCCCGCGCTGGCTCAACCGGCGTTGTGCATTCTTGCCCAAGGCAGCAAGACCCTGATCCTCGGCGACGAACATTACGCCTATGATCCGCTGCACTACATGGTGGTGTCGGTCACCCTGCCGATCAGCGGCGCCCTGCTCAAGGCCAGTCCCGAGCATCCCGCGCTGGGCTTGCGCCTGGACATCGACCCGGCGCAACTGAGCCAACTGATCGCCGAGAGCAGCCCGATGGTCGTGCCCAACCGGCCATCAGGTCTCGGCCTGTACGTGGAGAAAAGCGATCCGCAGCTTCTGGACGCGTTGATCCGCCTGATCAAACTGTTGGACTCGCCACGCGACATTGCCATCCTCGCGCCGATGATCCGCCGGGAAATCTTCTACCGCCTGTTGCGCGGCCCCCAAGGTTACCGTCTGTACGAAATCGCCCTGGCCAACAGCCAGACCCATCGGGTCTGCCAGGCGATTACCTGGCTCAACAACCATTATCACCAGCCGTTGCGTATCGAAGACCTCGCCCGGGAAGTGAACCTCAGCGTCTCCACCCTGCATCACCGCTTCAAGTCGGTGACGTCGATGAGCCCCTTGCAATACCAGAAGCAACTGCGCCTGCAGGAAGCCCGACGCCTGATGTTCAACGAGGGGTTGGAGGCTGCCGTGGCCGGTTACCGGGTGGGCTACGAGAGCCCGTCCCAGTTCAGCCGAGAATACAGCCGGTTGTATGGCGCGCCGCCGATCCGCGACGTGGCAAGGTTGCGCGCCAGCGCCAGCTGAGTGACCAACCACACTTGAGGGAGCAACTATCTTGTGTGGTTTGTAATGGCCTCATCGCTGCCAAGCCAGCTCCCACAGGGATGGCGCTTAACCTGAGGCGGCGCGATAGGGGTGGGAGCCGGCTTGCCGGCGAATCGAGGGCACAGCCCTCGTGGCGCAGTCAGCCTTGCACCGCCAACTGCCATTGCCCCTGATCCACCTGGATCAACGTCGGCCCCGGGCGCTCCACCGCTCGGCCCAGCGCCGCCTGCAACTGCGCCACGTCAGCCACCGACTCGGCGTCGGCCCCCAGCGCCCGCGCCACGCCGATGAAGTCCGGGGTGTGGATGTCCACACCGACCGGCTCGATCGCCCGATTGACCATGTACTTCTTGATTTCCTCGTACCCCTGGTTGTTCCACAGCAGCACGATCAGCGGCACCTGCGCCTCGACTGCACTGGCCAGTTCGGGCAGGGTGAACTGCAGCCCGCCATCACCGATCAGGCATACCGTGGGCGCACGCGCGGCGCGCACTTCGGCGCTGCCGAGCCAGGCGCCCATGGCCGCCGGCAACGCGTAGCCCAGCGTGCCGTAGCCCGTTGACGCGTTGAACCAGCGGCGTGGCCGGGTCATGTCCAGGGTCAGGTTGCCGGTGTAGACCGGCTGGGTCGAATCGCCCACCAGCACGGCATCCGGCAGGGTTTCCAGGATGCTGTTCAGCAAACGGGTCTGGCTCAAGGTCGGCTGGTCCCAGGTGGCTGCGTTTTCCTGGCGCAGTCGGGCGGCCCGAGCAGCGCCCCAGTGACCATCACGCAGTGGTTGCGCCTGCATGTGCAGGGCCACCAGCAGGGCCTCGGTCGCCTGTGCGGCATCGGCCACCAGGGCCAGTTCGGGCGGGTAGTTGCGCACCGTCTGGTCCGGGTCGATATCGATCCGCAGGAGGCTGCCGGGAATCTCGAAACCACCCTTGAACGTCACGTCGTAATCGGTCTCGGCCAGCTCGGTGCCGATGGCCAGCACTACGTCGGCCTCGGCCACCAGCGCACGGGTGGCCGGCAAAGTCTGGGTCGAGCCGATCTGCAGCGGATGGTTGGCCGGCAGCAGCCCCTTGGCATTGATCGTCAGCGCTACCGGCGCCTGCAGGTGCTCGGCCAGCCTGGCCAGCCCGGCGGCGGCGTCCAGGGCACCACCGCCGGCAAGGATCAACGGCCGGCGCGCCTTGGCCAGGCGCATGGCCATCTGCTGCACGGTCTGCGGCGCCGCGCCCGCCCGGGCGGTGCGCACCGGGCGGGCCGGTAGCAGGTGATCTGCGGGCTCCACCAGCACATCCAGCGGGATCTCGATATGCACCGGGCGCGGGCGGCCACCGTCGAATACGGCAAAGGCACGGGCCAATACCTCGGGCAAGTCATCGGCACTCATCAAGGTATGCGAAAACGCCGCCACCCCCGCCACCAGCCCGGCCTGGTTGGGCAGTTCGTGCAACTTGCCGCGCCCGCCACCCAACTGACTGCGCGACTGCACGCTGGAAATCACCAGCATCGGGATCGAGTCGGCGTAGGCCTGGCCCATGGCGGTGGTGATGTTGGTCATGCCCGGGCCGGTGATGATGAAGCACACACCAGGCTTGCCCCGGGTACGCGAGTAGCCGTCGGCCATGAACCCGGCGCCCTGCTCGTGGCGCGGGGTGATGTGGCGGATCGAGGAGGCAGCCAGGCCGCGGTAGAGTTCCACGGTATGCACGCCGGGAATGCCGAAGACATGGTCGACACCATAGCCTTCGAGGAGTTTGACCAGCACTTCGCCACAGGTTGCCATCATCGAGTACCCGATTCTTGTTGAGACTGGTGCTCATGGAACCAAGTGCCGACTACCGCCACAATGCAAAAAAACACATACTAGCCATGACCTCATATCATGGCTTGTCACAATGAAACGCCTGCCGCCCCTCCCCGCTCTGCACACCTTCCTGGTGACCGCGCAGCACTGCAACTTCACCCGTGCCGCGCAACAGTTGCATATCACCCAGGGCGCGGTCAGCCGACAGATCGCCGGGCTCGAGGAACATCTGGGCTATGCGCTGTTCCAGCGCCAGGCCCGTGGCCTGGCCCTGACCCGCGAAGGACAGGACTGGCTGCCTCGGGTGCAGCAGGTCTTCGCCCTGATCGAGCAAGGCGTGCGCGAAGTCGGCGGGCGCAGTACGACACTGCAGCTCAAGGCGCCGACCTGCGTGATGCGCTGGCTGCTGCCGCGGCTATTGGAATGGCAGGCGCTACGCCCGGATGTGCCGGTGGAATTGACCACCACGGTGCAGCATGGCGTGGATTTTCGCCGCGAGGGCTTCGATGCGGCCGTTGTGTATGGCGCGGTGCCGAACCATGGGCTGCAGGTACGCAAGCTGTTCGATGAACAACTGACACCGGTCTGCGCACCATCGATATCTAGCGTCCCCTTGCAATTGCAGGACCTGGCGCGGCAGATGCTGCTGCACCCCTCTCGGGACGAGCACGACTGGCGGTTGTGGTTGCAGGCGGCCAATGCCGGCGTCGAACCCCAGGGACCGAAGCAGCACTTCGAGACACTGGACATGGCGATGGCCATGGCCTCCCAGGGGACCGGGATCGCCATCGGCGATTTCTCGCTGATAGGCGACGACCTGCGCGCCGGGCGTTTGTGCATGCCGTTCGAGCTGAAGGTGACGACCGGGAAGGGGTATTACCTGGTCAGCCCGTCGAAGAGCATGCCCACGGGGTTGGTCGAGTTGATGGAGTGGCTGCAGGCGCGTGCCCGCACATGACATCAATCGCGGGGCCCCGACTTGCCCCGCGATGCAGACGCCTCAGCAGCCGACCGTGAACCGTGCCCGCGAATGCGCCGGCTTCTCCAGCTCGTCGAGCATGGCGATGGCATAGTCGGCAAAGGTGATCCAGCTCTTGCCGTCGGCGCCGATCAGCAGGTGATCCTTGCCCAGGGTGTAGTGCCCGCTGCGCTGACCTTCGACGAACTCCGCCGACGGCGACAGGAAGGTCCAGTCCAGGGTCGGCTCCTGGCGCAGCGTATCGAGGAAGCGCACACCGGCATTGGCCTCGGCCTTGTAGGCTTCCGGGAAATCCGGGCTGTCGATCACCCGGTGCCCGGACGGCAGCAGCAGGCTGCCAGCGCCGCCCACCACCAGCAGGCGCTTGACCCCGGCACGCTTGACCGGCTCGATGATCGCGCCAGGCTCGATGGTCGAGAAATGCGCCGCGCTCAGCACCGCGTCACAGCCCGTCACCGCCGCCTGCAAGGCGGCACTGTCCTTGGCATCCAGCGCCTTGACCGTCACACCGTCACGGCCTTGCAACGCACTCGGATTGCGGGCGATGGCCACCACACTGTGGCCCCGACGCAGGGCCTCTTCCAGCAACTGGCTGCCGGCGCGCCCGGTGGCGCCGATGATTGCGATCTTGCTCATGGGAAACACTCCAACAGGTTGAAAGGGGTTACCACTTCATCTCGCCCTTGGCGACCTTGGCGCCCAATTCCAGGGAGCTCTCGTCACCCAGGTTCGGGTAGCGCTGCTTCATCGCCGCGATCAGCGCGGCGGCATTGGCAGCCTTGGCGGTCTCGATGTCGAAATCACCAATGTAGCCGGCGGTAAAGCGCACCGCGTCCAGCGAACGGCTGCTGTCGCCCAGGTAATGCCCCGGGATCACCGTGCGCGGCGCGAGCTGCTCGATGTTCGCCAGGGTCTTCAGCCAGTCGGCGTGGGATTGCGCGGTCTGGGTATCAGCCATCCACACGTGGATGTGCTCGGAAACCACCACGCCACCGACCACTGCCTTGATCGAGGGAATCCAGACGAAGCTGCGGTCCGGCTGCGGACCGTCCAGGCCGACGACCTGCAGTGCCTGGCCTTCCAGTTCCAGGCGATCACCCTGCAATACCTGCGGTACAACCAGACGTGCCGGTTTGTCCGCGCCCATCTGCGGGCCCCAATAGGCCAGCTTGGCATCCATGGTCTTGCGGATATGCTCGACCGTGGCGGCCGAGGCGACTACGCGGGCCTTGGGGAACGCCTGGGTGATGGTGTCCAGGCCAAAGTAGAAGTCCGGGTCGCCATGGCTGACATAGATGGTGGTCAGTTGCTTGCCGCTGGCACGCAGGCGCTCGACCACCTGCTCGGCCTGGGCCTTGCCGAACTGGGCGTCGACCAGGATGGCGTCGTGGGCACCGCTGACGATCACCGAGCTGACCGGGAAGATCGCCGCGTGACCGGGGTTGTAGGCGTCCAGCTTGAGCGGTTCGGCAGCCATGGCCTGGCCGCCGAGGGTAAGGCAGGCCAGCAGCAGGCCGCGAAGGGGCGTGAAGAGAGACATTGCAAGATCCTGTGAGTGGGACGATGGGTGCAAGCTTAGTTGCCCGATCCAATACAAAAAATGCGATGCTTCGACATAGTTTGTTTCTGAAATCGGACAGATCATGGATCGGCTCAACGCCATGCGCGTATTCGTCACCGTCGTCGACCTGGGCAGCCAGTCGGCCGCCGCGGACCACCTGGAACTCTCCAGGCCCGTGGTATCCCGCTACCTGGCGGAGCTGGAGGACTGGGTCGGGGCACGCCTGATGCAACGCACCACCCGCAAGCTCAGCCTGACGGCGGCAGGCCTCGAGACCTTGCCACGTTGTCGGCAGATGCTGGAGCTGGCCGGCGACCTGCAAAGCGCCGTGCGCCAGCCGGACGACGCGCCCCGTGGCGAGCTGCGCATCAGCGTCAGCACCTCGTTCGGCCAAGCCCAGCTGGTGGATGCGCTGGCGGCCTACGTCAAACGCTACCCCGGGGTGAAGGTTGAGCTGCAGATGCTCGACCGCACCGTCAACCTGGTGGACGAGCGCATCGACCTGGCGATCCGCACCAGCAACGATGTCGACCCCAACCTCATCGCCCGGCGCCTGAGCGTGTGCCGCTCGGTGGTCTGCGCCAGCCCCGCCTACCTGCGCGAGCACGGTACGCCGGACCGGGTCGAGGCGTTGAGCCAGCACAACTGCCTGACCCACGCCTACTTCGGTCACAGCCTGTGGCATTTCGAGGTGGGCGGGCAGAGCGTCGCCGTGCCGGTGCAGGGCAACATCAGCGCCAACGAGGCCATGACCCTGCAGAAAGCCGCCCTGGCCCATGCCGGCATCGCCATGCTGCCCACCTACCAGGCAGCAGCCGCACTGCGCAGTGGCGAGCTGGTGCGATTGCTGCCGCAAGCCAAGCCGCGGGAACTTACCCTGAATGCGGTGTACACCTCGCGCAAGCACATGCCGGCGACATTGCGCAGCATGCTGGACTTTCTCGCGCAGCGGTTTGGCGACGAACCGGAGTGGGACAAGGGGTTGAGCTGAGTCAAGACGGTGCAGATACGCGCATTGGGCCTATGCTTGAAGGTATCACCTGTTGCACCAACAGGAGGTCCGCACCATGAGTATCAAATCCAGGCGTTGCGCCCTCGTCTTCGCCCTGCTCGCGGTAGCCGGGCTCTATGGCTCGGCCTGCTGGCGGGTGGAGCTGCTACGCAGCCAGCCCAACACGGCCAACAGTTGCGTCCATGAGCATTGCGTTCCCCACAGCGCCACGCTGAGCGCCGTCAGGTAGGTCGGATCACTCCTCGACGCTCATGTACTCTTTCGCCCAGCGAATGTAGTCCTCGGGCTGGGTGTAGGTGTGCGAAAGCTCGGTGGCACCGAGGCTGTCCGACTTGTGCTGCAGGCCACGCTGCTGGCGCAGGCAGTCGTAGGTGGCCTTGATCGCGGCGAAGTAGGCGGCATGGCCGTCAACCACGATACGCACGCCCAGGCGCGCCAGGCGCTCGTCGTCGCGCAGGCTCGGGTTGGCGTAGGTCACCAGCATCAACGGCACGCTCAGGTGCTCGGCAATCTGTTCAAGTTGCTCGAAGTCCTTGACCCCCACCATGCAGATACCATCGGCGCCCGCCTTCTGGTAGCTCTGGGTGCGCACGATGATTTCCTCGGTGGTCAGCACGCCGGCATTGGTGCGCGCAATGATCGCCAGGGCCGAATCGACCCGCGCCTCCAGTGCCGCGCGGATCTTGCCCACGCCCTCCTCCACCGAGATCAGGTCGGTGGACTTGCGACCGAACTGGGCCGGCAGCAAGGTATCCTCGATGGTCAGCGCGGCAACGCCAGCGCGTTCCAGTTCGATCACCGTGCGCATCACGTTGAGCGCATTGCCGTAGCCGTGGTCGGCGTCGGCAAGCACCGGCAACTGGGCGACACGGCCGATACGGGTAGCCTGCTCGACAAACTCGCTCAGGGTGATCAGGGCGAAGTCCGGCGCGGCCAGGACCTGCAGCGAGGCGACCGAACCACCCAGAATGCCGACTTCAAAACCAAGGTCGGCGGCAATACGGGCTGACATCGGGTCGAAGACCGACGCGGTGTGATAGCACGAACCTGAAGCAAGCAGTTCGCGGAAGGCAAAACGCAGATCGTGGTGGGAAGCCTTGGGCATGATCACTCCGCTTGTAATGAGAAATGGTGAACGGCTGACAACCGACCCCTGTATCGGGTCTACCTGACTGTTCCAACCGTCGCCATCAGGGCGGTCATGCTCGACATGCAGGCAGAGGAATAGAAGGCGTGGACATACAGCGACGCGAAACCTGTGGAAAATAGTTGCACCAAGCTGGTGCAGGCCACGAATTTCAGCCTCTGCGGCCCTGCCACGATATCACGCGGCCATGCAGCGCTGGATGAATGCGCCAATGCCGATCTTGCATAGGGGATGCACGGAGTACATAGGTAGCTATGTAACTCAGGGTACAATGCCCCACCACGAATGAGCCCATCACGGAGCAAGCCCGCTCCCTCGATGCCTCGCGATCGCGCCAGCTCTGACCACAAGGTATCCACCGTGACCGCCGCCCTGCCCCCCACCGTTCTGCGCAGCGTTCTTACCGCCCTGATGCTGGCGATCTTCCTCGGTGCCCTCGACCAGACCATCGTCGCCGTGTCGCTGCCGGCGATCTCCGCCCAGTTCGACGATGTCGGCCTGCTGGCCTGGGTCATCTCTGGCTACATGGTCGCCATGACCATCGCCGTGCCGATCTACGGCAAGCTTGGTGACCTTTATGGGCGGCGGCGCATGATCCTCACCGGCACCGCCCTGTTCACCCTGGCCTCGGTGGCCTGCGGCCTGGCCCAGGACATGCCGCAGCTGGTGCTGGCGCGGGTGCTCCAGGGTATCGGTGCGGGTGGCATGGTGTCGGTCAGCCAGGCAATCATCGGCGACTTCGTGCCACCTCGTGAACGCGGCCGCTACCAGGGCTATTTCAGCAGCATGTATGCCCTGGCCAGCGTCGCCGGGCCGGTGCTGGGCGGCTGGCTGACCGAGTACCTGTCCTGGCGCTGGGTGTTCTGGATCAACCTGCCGCTGGGGCTGATCGCGCTGTGGGTGATCCACCGGGCGCTGGACGGGTTGCCGGTCAAGCATCGCCAGGCACAGGTCGACTACCTCGGCGCGGCGCTGATGATCCTCGGTCTGGGTAGCCTGCTGCTGGGCATCACCCTGGTCGGCCAGGGGCATGCCTGGCGGTCGTCCGAGGTCCTGGCGTTGCTGGCCTGCGCACTGCTGGGGCTGGCGGCGTTCATAGTCCACGAGCGGCGCTGTCGCGAGCCACTGTTGCCTCTGGGCCTGTTCGGCAACCGGGTCGCGGTGCTGTGCTGGTGCGTGATCTTCTTTGCCAGCTTCCAGTCAATCTCGTTGACCATGCTGATGCCCCTGCGCTACCAGGGCATCACCGGTGCCGGCGCCGACAGCGCGGCGCTGCACTTGCTGCCGCTGGCCATGGGGCTGCCAATCGGCGCCTTTACCGGTGGACGCATGACCAGCCGCACCGGGCGCTTCAAGCCACAGATCCTCACAGGCGCGCTGTTGATGCCAATGGCCATCGCAGCCATGGCACTGACGCCGCCGCAAGCCTGGTTACAGAGCGCACTGTTCATGCTGCTGACAGGCATTGCCTGCGGCCTGCAATTTCCCACCTCGCTGGTGGGCACGCAAAGCGCGGTGGACAGCAAGGACATCGGCGTGGCGACCAGCACCACCAACCTGTTCCGCTCGCTGGGCGGGGCGATGGGGGTGGCGTGCATGTCCAGCCTGTTGCTGGCGTGGTTGCACCAGGGTGGCTTCGAAGTGCTGGGCAACCCGCTGCTGGGCAGCCTCAAGGCGGGCGAGGCGGATCCGCACACCCAGGCGCGTTTGCTGGAAACCTTCCGCGACCTGTTGCTGGTCAGTGCCGGGGCTTCGCTGATCGGCCTGTTGGCGGCGCTGGCCTTGCCGGACAGACAGTTGCGCGGGCGCTGAAAGGCGTGGCAGCGGGCTTGCCCCGCGATAGCGTCCGCCCAGGCGACATCACGGCCTGAAGGTTGTCATTGCCGGGCAAGACCGCTTCCAGGTTATTAATCCTGCGTTAACCGAAAAGGGATAACACTTCCTCACAATCGTTAACAAAGTGTCATTTGCGCAAGCCAGGGCTCAAGCGCAGCATATCCAGCCCGGTGTCGACCCATTTCTCGACATCGCCCAACAGGTCGAAGCTTTCCGGCAGCAGCAGCCAGCGGCCGATCAGACCATCCACATAGGCAAACATGGCCACCGCAGCCCGGTCGATCTCGAGCTCGGCAGGCAACTGGCCGCGGCGTACGGCATTACCCAAGGCCAGGGCAATGCTTTGATGACAGTCCAGCACCGCGCCCTGACGCTGCTGGCGAATCTCACACATGTCGTCGGTGAATTCGCACTTGTGATGCAGGATTTCGTTGATACGCCGGGTTCGGGCATCGAGCACCAACTCGTTGAACACTTGCAGCAACAGCTTGCGCATGCAGCCAAGCGGATCGAGTTCATCCTCGCTTTCACTGGCGCGGGCCAGGTGGTCATGGGTCTCGTGCAGGCTGTCGAGCAGCGCCTGCACCAACTCGGCCTTGTTGCTGAAGTGCCAGTAGATCGCCCCGCGAGTGACGCCGGCGAGCTCAGCGATGTCGGCCAGGGTGGTACGCGCTACCCCGCGCTTGTAGAAGGCCTTCTCCGCCGCCTCGATGATCTGGGCGCGGGTTTCCTGGGCTTCTTCTTTGGTTCGACGGACCATGGCAGTACAACCTCATCAGGCCCCGCGCGCTCAATCTTGCGGGCGGGAATCAGGCCGGGGCAGGCTCTTTCAGGGCCGCTCCCGGGTGGATTTGGGCGATAGACGGTGGTCACCCACGACGCACCGGCACTATTTACAAACAACCATGAATGTAAGTATATTCCTTAGCAAGCTATTTATCCACCGGATAGCGTTTTTCTGACAAAGCACTTCCACTATATTCTTGAGCTCCCCTGCTCCTGCGACCCGAGGATCCTCATGCAATTCAAGCCAGCCGTAACCGCCCTGGTTTCCGCCGTGGCCCTGGCAACCCTGCTCAGTGGCTGTAAGAAAGAGGAAGCAGCGCCTGCGCCGCAGGCTCCTCAGGTCGGCGTCGTGACCGTACAACCGCAAGCCTTCACCCTGACCTCGGAACTGCCGGGGCGCACCAGCGCCTACCGTGTGGCCGAGGTCCGCCCACAGGTGAACGGCATCATTCTCAAGCGCCTGTTCAAGGAAGGCAGCGACGTCAAGGAAGGGCAACAGCTCTACCAGATCGACCCAGCCGTCTACGAGGCGAACCTGGCCAACGCCCAGGCCAACCTGCAGGCTACCCGCTCGCTGGCCGAGCGTTACAAGCAACTGATCGACGAGCAGGCCGTCTCCAAGCAGGAATACGATGACGCCAATGCCAAACGATTGCAGGCCGAGGCATCGCTCAAGAGCGCCCAGATCGACTTGCGCTACACCAAGGTGCTGGCCCCGATCAGTGGCCGCGTCGGCCGCTCCTCGGTCACCGAAGGCGCCCTGGTGAACAACGGCCAGACCAACGCCATGGCCACCATCCAGCAGCTCGACCCGATCTACGTCGACGTCACCCAGTCCACCGCCGAGCTGCTCAAGCTGCGCCGTGACCTGGAAAGCGGCCAGTTGCAGAAGGCCGGCGACAACGCCGCCCAGGTTCAGCTGGTGCTGGAAGACGGCAGCCTGTTCAAGCAACAGGGCCGCCTGGAGTTCTCCGAAGTCGCGGTCGACGAGACCACCGGTTCCGTCACTCTGCGCGCGATCTTCCCCAACCCCGACCACACCCTGCTGCCCGGCATGTTCGTGCATGCGCGGCTCAAGGCCGGCGTCAACGCCAACGCCATCCTGGCCCCGCAACAGGGCGTGACCCGTGACCTCAAGGGTGCGCCGACCGCGCTGGTGGTCAACCAGGAGAACAAGGTCGAACTGCGCCAGCTCAAGGCCAGCCGCACCCTGGGCAGTGACTGGCTGATCGAGGAAGGCCTGAACCCGGGCGACCGTCTGATCACCGAAGGGCTGCAGTTCGTGCGACCAGGCGTCGAGGTCAAGGTCAGCGAAGCCACCAACGTCAAGAAGCCGGCCAGCGCTGCTCAGGCCAACACGGCCAAAGCTGACGCCAAAGCGGAGTAAACCATGTCGAAGTTCTTTATCGATCGCCCGATCTTCGCCTGGGTGATCGCCCTGGTGATCATGCTGGTCGGCGCCCTGTCGATCCTGAAGCTGCCGATCAACCAGTACCCGAGCATCGCCCCGCCGGCCATCGCCATCTCCGTGACCTACCCGGGCGCCTCGGCGCAGACCGTGCAGGACACCGTGGTGCAGGTGATCGAGCAGCAGCTCAACGGGATCGACAACCTGCGTTATGTGTCGTCGGAAAGTAACTCCGACGGCAGCATGACCATCACCGCCACCTTCGAGCAGGGCACCAACTCGGACACCGCGCAGGTTCAGGTACAGAACAAGCTGAACCTGGCCACCCCGCTGTTGCCGCAGGAAGTGCAGCAGCAAGGTATCCGCGTCACCAAGGCAGTGAAGAACTTCCTGCTGGTGATCGGCCTGGTGTCCGAAGACGGCAGCATGACCAAGGACGACCTGGCCAACTACATCGTCTCCAACATGCAGGACCCGATCTCGCGGACCGCAGGCGTGGGCGACTTCCAGGTGTTCGGTGCGCAGTACGCCATGCGTATCTGGCTGGATCCGGCCAAGCTGAACAAGTTCCAGCTGACCCCGGTCGACGTGCGCACCGCGGTCGCCGCGCAGAACGTGCAGGTATCCTCCGGCCAGCTCGGCGGCCTGCCGGCGCTGCCAGGTACCCAGCTCAACGCCACCATCATCGGCAAGACCCGTCTGCAGACAGCCGAGCAGTTCGAGAAGATCCTGCTCAAGGTCAATGCCGACGGTTCCCAGGTACGCCTGGGCGACGTGGCCCAGGTTGGCCTGGGCGGCGAAAACTACGCCATCAGCGCCCAGTACAACGGCAAGCCGGCCTCGGGCCTGGCGGTCAAGCTGGCCACCGGCGCCAACGCCCTGGATACCGCCAAAGCGCTGCGCACGACCATCAGCGGCCTCGAGCCATTCTTCCCACCGGGGGTGAAGGCGGTGTTCCCGTATGACACCACCCCGGTGGTCACCGAATCGATCAGCGGGGTAATCCACACCCTGATCGAAGCGGTGGTCCTGGTGTTCCTGGTGATGTACCTGTTCCTGCAGAACTTCCGCGCCACCATCATCACCACCATGACCGTACCGGTGGTATTGCTGGGTACCTTCGGCATCCTCGCCGCCGCCGGTTTCAGCATCAACACCCTGACCATGTTCGCCATGGTCCTGGCCATCGGCCTGCTGGTGGACGATGCCATCGTCGTGGTGGAGAACGTCGAGCGGGTGATGTCCGAGGAAGGACTGCCGCCCAAGGAGGCGACCAAGCGCTCCATGGAGCAGATCCAGGGCGCCCTGGTGGGTATCGCCCTGGTATTGTCGGCGGTACTGCTGCCGATGGCCTTCTTCGGCGGTTCCACCGGTGTGATCTATCGTCAGTTCTCCATCACCATCGTCTCGGCCATGGGCCTGTCGGTGCTGGTCGCGCTGATCTTCACCCCGGCCTTGTGCGCCACCATGCTCAAGCCATTGAAGAAGGGCGAGCACCATGTGGCCAAGCGCGGCTTCTTCGGCTGGTTCAACCGCAATTTCGACCGCAGCGTCGTCGGCTATGAGCGGAGCGTCGGCACCATCCTGCGCAACAAGATCCCGTTCCTGCTGGCCTACGCGCTGATCGTGGTCGGCATGATCTGGCTGTTCGCGCGCATTCCGACCGCATTCCTGCCAGAGGAAGACCAGGGCGTGCTGTTCGCCCAGGTACAGACCCCGGCCGGCTCCAGTGCCGAGCGCACCCAGGTGGTGGTCGACCAGATGCGCGAGTACCTGCTCGACAAGGAAGCCGATACCGTGGCATCCGTGTTCACCGTCAACGGCTTCAACTTCGCCGGCCGCGGCCAGAGCTCGGGCATGGCATTCATCATGCTCAAGCCTTGGGGCGAGCGCTCGAAGGAGAACAGCGTGTTCGCTCTCGCCCAGCGCGCGCAGATGCACTTCTTCAGCTTCCGCGACGCGATGGTGTTCGCCTTCGCCCCGCCGGCGGTACTCGAACTGGGTAACGCCACCGGCTTCGACGTGTTCCTCCAGGACCGCGCCGGCGTCGGCCATGCAAAACTGATGGAAGCGCGAAACCAGTTCCTGGCCAAGGCCGCGCAGAGCAAGATCCTCAGCGCCGTGCGTCCGAACGGCCTGAACGACGAGCCGCAGTACCAGCTGACCATCGACGACGAACGCGCCAGTGCTCTGGGCGTGACCATCGCCGACATCAACAACACCTTGTCGATCGCCCTGGGCGGTAGCTACGTCAACGACTTCATCGACCGTGGCCGGGTCAAGAAGGTCTACATCCAGGGTGCGCCAAACGCCCGGATGAGCCCAGAAGACCTGCAGAAGTGGTACGTGCGCAACGGCAAGGGCGAGATGGTGCCGTTCTCCTCGTTCGCCAAGGGCGAATGGAGCTATGGCTCGCCGAAGCTGTCGCGCTACAACGGCGTGGAAGCGGTCGAGATCCTCGGTACCCCGGCGCCGGGCTACAGTACCGGTGAGGCCATGGCCGAAGTCGAACGCATCGCCGGCGAACTGCCAACCGGCATCGGCTTCTCCTGGACCGGCATGTCCTACGAGGAAAAACTCTCCGGCTCGCAAATGCCGGCGCTGTTCGCCCTCTCGGTGCTGTTCGTGTTCCTCTGCCTGGCGGCGCTGTACGAAAGCTGGTCGATCCCGATCGCGGTCGTGCTGGTGGTGCCATTGGGTATCATCGGTGCCCTGCTCGCCACCAGCCTGCGCGGCTTGTCCAACGACGTGTACTTCCTGGTCGGCCTGCTGACCACCATCGGCCTGGCGGCGAAGAACGCCATCCTGATCGTCGAGTTCGCCAAAGAGCTGCACGAACAGGGCAAAAGCCTGTACGACGCAGCCATCGAGGCCTGCCGCATGCGTCTGCGCCCGATCATCATGACCTCGCTGGCGTTCATCCTCGGCGTGGTACCGTTGACCATCGCCAGCGGCGCTGGTGCCGGTAGCCAGCACGCCATCGGCACCGGTGTGATCGGCGGCATGATCAGCGCCACCGTGCTGGCCATCTTCTGGGTACCGCTATTCTTCGTCGCAGTGTCGTCGCTGTTCGGCAGCAAAGAGCCGAAAGAACACGCCACCCCTGAAACTCCACGTTATGAGGCTGGGCAATGACCAAGTCTTTGTTGTCCCTGGCGGTAACCGCCTTCATCCTCGGCGGTTGCTCGCTGATCCCCGACTACCAGACGCCCGAGGCGCCGGTGGCCGCGCAGTGGCCGCAAGGCCCTGCGTACTCGCCGGCCCAATCGGCCGACGTCGCTGCGGCCGAACAGGGCTGGCGCCAGTTCTTCCACGACCCGGCACTGCAGCAACTGATCCAGACGTCGCTGGAAAACAACCGCGACCTGCGGGTCGCGGCGCTGAACATCGACGCCTACCGCGCGCAGTACCGCATCCAGCGCGCCGACCTGCTGCCGGCGGTTTCCGCCAATGGCAGCGGCAGCCGCCAGCGGATGCCGGCGAACATGTCGCAGACCGGCGAATCCACCATCAGCAGCCAGTACTCGGCCACCCTGGGTGTCAGCGCCTATGAGCTGGACCTGTTCGGCCGGGTGCGCAGCCTGACCCAGCAGGCCTTGGAAACCTACCTGTCCAGCGAACAGGCGCGCCGCTCCACGCAGATCAGCCTGGTGGCCAGCGTGGCCAACGCCTACTACACCTGGCAGGCCGACCAGGCGCTGCTGAAGCTGACCGAGGAAACGCTCAAGACGTACGAAGAGAGCTACAACCTCACCCGCCGCAGCAATGAGGTGGGTGTCGCCTCGGCCCTGGACCTGAGCCAGGCGCGCACTGCCGTCGAAGGCGCTCGCGTCAAGCTGTCACAGTACCAGCGCCTGGTCGCCCAGGACCTGAACAGCCTCACCGTGCTGGTAGGTACCGGCGTGCCGGCCAACCTGCCCAAGCCGCTGGAGCTCAATGCCGACCAGCTGGCCGAAGTGCCGGCCGGCCTGCCGTCCGACATCCTGCAGCGCCGCCCTGACATCCAGGAGGCCGAGCACCTGCTCAAGGCCGCCAACGCCAATATCGGCGCGGCGCGGGCAGCGTTCTTCCCGAGCATCAGCCTGACCGCCAACGCCGGCACCCTGAGCCCGGACATGGGCGGGCTGTTCAAGGGCGGTTCGGGCACCTGGCTGTTCCAGCCGCAGATCAATCTGCCGATCTTCAACGCCGGCAGCCTGCGGGCCAGCCTGGACTACTCGAAGATCCAGAAGGACATCAACGTCGCCAAGTACGAAAAGACCATCCAGACCGCCTTCCAGGAAGTCGCCGATGGCCTGGCCGCACGCAAGACGTTCGAAGAGCAGCTGCAGGCCCAGCGTGACCTGGTGGCCGCCAACCAGGACTACTACCGCCTGGCCGAGCGCCGCTACCGCATCGGTATCGACAGCAACCTGACCTTCCTCGATGCACAGCGCAACCTGTTCAGCGCCCAGCAGTCGCTGATCGGTGATCGCCTGTCGCAGCTGGTCAGCGAGGTCAACCTGTACAAGGCCCTCGGCGGCGGCTGGTACGAGCAGACCCAGCAGCAAGCCTCGATCCAGACACCGAAAGGCTGACTGGACCGGTAACGGCACCAAGCCCACCCTCGCGGTGGGCTTTTTGTTGCCCGTACAGGCC